>JBJOIR010000035.1:0-21775 GCA_046047055.1 Pseudomonadota bacterium
GTCGATGCGCGCCCAACCTTCAGTGGGCTCTGGCGGGGGTTCGTTGGAGGGGGGCAAGAATTGTTGAACCACATCCAACAGGTGGCGTGCCCTGAAGACTTCGGCATCGGGCACGAGCGCCGCTTCTTCGGCGCTGCCGGGCGGCAGCACCAATCGGGTGCGCACCTGCTGTTGGCGCAGCACCAGGCTCATGGCCAAGGCGCCGCGAATGGGCCGCAATTCGCCTGACAAAGACAGCTCACCTGCAAACTCGTAGTGCGCCAATTGGCTGGCATCGATCTGGCCGCTGGCGGCCAAGATGCCCAATGCAATGGGCAAATCGAGCCGACCCGAGTCTTTGGGCAAGTCGGCCGGCGCCAAGTTCACGGTGATGCGCTGGTTGTGCGGAAAGTCCAGGCCGCTGTTTTGCAAGGCTGAGCGCACCCGCTCACGCGCTTCTTTCACCTCAACATCCGCCAACCCGACCAGCGTGAAGCTGGGCAGGCCATTGGCCAAGTGCACCTCAACAGTGATTGCCGGGGCGTGTAGGCCGACCAAGGCGCGACTGCGCACCAAACTGAGACTCATTTTTCCTCCCTGCCCCATGCTGGTGCATGGCGTGTGACCGATCGCCCAGCACATGGGCGTCGAACTTGTTTGTCAGCCATTCAACCACGCACAGAGTGAGAAAGCACGGGTAGATGCCCTTGGAAACCACGGTTGAAGTGGGTTGGCATGCAATCTGCTTAGTGGTACTGACATTTATTTACCTAATTGGAGTTACTCATGAAAAAATTGTCCGTTTCCTCATTGATCGCACTGGCTTTGGTCTCAATTTCAGGCCTTGCGCAATCTCAAACAACTGAGCCTGCGAGCACTTTGTCTTTCAACGTGGGAGCTACTACGGATTACCGTTATCGCGGTTTGACTCAGACAACCTTTGATCCTGCTTTGCAAGGCGGGGTGGACTATGCCGACAAGAGTGGCTTTTACTTGGGTGCTTGGGGTTCGACGATCAATTGGATCAAGGATGCGGGCACTATCACCGGGAGAAGCAACGTCACAGGCCCTGTGGAATTGGATTTGTACGCGGGTTACAAAGGCACGATGGGTGATATCGCCTATGACGTGGGATTCCTCCGATATGAATATGTCGGAAACAAATTGAAAAACTCTGTTTCGTATGGCGATGCCAACACCAACGAAATTTATGGCGCTTTGACTATGGGCGTCGTCACCGCCAAATACTCGCATGCGCTGTCCAATCTGTTTGGCAACCTGAACAGCAAAAACAGCTACTACTTGGACTTGAGCGCCAACGTTGATTTGGGCAATGGCTTCAGCTTGGTTCCTCATGTGGGATACCAAAAGCTGAAAGGTGCCGCCAATGCTGACGGTAGCTACACAGACTATTCCTTGACCGTGTCTAAAGACTTGGGCAATGGCCTGAGTGCATCAGCCGCATTCATTGGAACTGACGCCAAAGACTCTTTCTATTACACCCCGGCTGGAAAAGGCACTGGCAAGTCCGGTGTGACCATTGGCCTGAAATACGCGTTCTGATTTCCCTCTAATTCACTCAAGGAGCCATCATGAAACTGGTGACCGCCATCATTAAACCCTTCAAGCTGGACGAAGTGCGTGAAGCACTTTCGGGCATTGGCGTGCAGGGCATCACAGTGACCGAAGTCAAAGGCTTTGGTCGTCAAAAGGGCCACACCGAGCTGTACCGCGGCGCGGAATACGTGGTCGATTTCTTGCCCAAAGTGAAGATCGAAGCCGCTGTGTCTGACGAGCTCGTCGAACGCGTCATCGAAGCCATCGAAAACGGTGCGCGCACCGGCAAGATTGGCGACGGCAAGATCTTCGTGTACGACCTCGAACAAGTGGTTCGCATTCGCACCGGTGAAACCGGCGCCGAAGCCCTTTGATAGAGCAGAAAGTGAGTCAAAAATGAAAAAGTTTCTCGCCACCTTGGCCTTGGGCCTGAGTTTGGGTTTGGGTGTGTTCGGTACGGCCTCTGTGGCCACCGCACAAACCGCACCCGCTGCTGCTGAAGCCAAACCCGCTGACGCAGCTGTCCCTGCAACAGCCCCCGCTGCTGCGGCACCCGCCGCTGCCGAAACCGCACCCGCACCCGCTCCGGTGCCCAACAAGGCCGACACCGGTTGGATGATGTTGTCCACCATTTTGGTGATCTTGATGGTGATTCCCGGCTTGGCCCTGTTCTACGGTGGCCTGGTGCGCAGCAAAAACATGCTGTCGGTGTTGATGCAAGTGGTCGTCACGTTCTCGATGATCACGGTGCTGTGGTTCATTTATGGCTACAGCTTGGCGTTCACCGAAGGCAATGCTTTCATTGGTGGTTTTGACCGCCTCTTCATGAAGGGCATCTGGGACAACGTTTCGGGTACTTTTGCCAACGCTGCGACTTTCAGCAAGGGCGTGTACATCCCAGAAATCACATTCGCTGCATTCCAAGCCACTTTTGCGGGTATCACTTGCGCGCTGATCGTGGGCGCTTTTGCTGAGCGCATCAAGTTTTCTGCTGTGCTCGCTTTCATGGTGCTGTGGTTCACGTTCAGCTATTTGCCTGTGGCCCACATGGTTTGGTTCTGGATGGGTCCTGACGCCTACGCCACCAAAGAAGTGGCCGACGAGATGACCAGCAAAGCCGGTTTGCTGTGGCAGTGGGGTGCTTTGGACTTCGCTGGCGGTACTGTGGTGCACATCAACGCTGCGGTGGCAGGCTTGGTCGGTGCTTTCATGGTGGGCAAGCGCGTGGGTTATGGCCGTGAATCCATGGCCCCTCACAGCCTGACCTTGACCATGGTGGGTGCCTCTTTGTTGTGGGTGGGTTGGTTCGGTTTCAACGCCGGCTCTGCACTTGAAGCCAACGGTTTCGCTGCGCTGGCTTTCATCAACACCTTGATTGCAACTGCCGCCGCTGTGTTGGCCTGGTGTGTGGGTGAAGCCTTGATGCGTGGCAAAGCCTCGATGTTGGGTGCTGCTTCGGGCGCCGTGGCCGGCTTGGTGGCCATTACCCCTGCTGCTGGCAACGTCGGTTTGGGCGGTGCCTTGATCATTGGCTTCATCGGCGGCTTCGCTTGCCTGTGGGGTGTCAATGGCCTGAAGAAAATGCTCGGCGCAGACGACTCGTTGGACGTGTTTGGTGTGCACGGTGTGGGCGGTATCGTCGGCGCCTTGTTGACCGGCGTGTTCAACTCGCCCGCTCTGGGTGGCCCGAGCGCCGTGGGTGACTGGGTCACAGTGACCATGATCACACCCGACGCTTACTCCATTGCCGCTCAAGTCTGGACACAAGCCAAAGCCGTGTTGCTCACCGTCGTGTGGTCAGGCGTGGTCTCTGTGGTGGCTTTCAAATTGGTGGACATCGTCATTGGCCTGCGTGTCACCGAAGAAGAAGAGCGCGAAGGTTTGGACATTTCTTCACACGGCGAGTCGGCCTACCACGGCTGATGCAGTGGACACCAGTGACCTGTCACTTGTGCTGATTCCAACCCGAAAAAAAGGCCCGCACTGCGGGCCTTTTTTGTTGGCCCAGTCGATGATGGTCATTCGGGCAATTCAGTGCGTGGCGCATTTTGAATGCCCATGCCGCCATTTGCATCAGCAAGCCCGCAAAAGTTGCAAGGTTCTTTTCGGGTACGGCGGGTGGCGGCTGTTTAAAAACCGCCTGAGCCGATGCAAAATGAAAGGCCTCCTTCTCTTGTGAATCTTTCCCTCTTTATGCATGCCAACCCCGCCCCGCAGTGGACCCCCATTACCACCGAACCCGATGGTTTGAGCGAGTCTCCTTTTTGGCACCCCCAAGAAAAGCGGCTGTACTGGGTTGATATTCCGGGCCGACGCATTGCCCGAGTGGCCATCGATGGCCTGCAAGCGCAAGGGCTGGTGGAGTATTGGCCTCTGAACCAAGAGCCCGGTTGCATCGCGCCGGTGCAAAGTCATGCCAGTGGCTTTGGCTTTGGCTTGGTCATGGCGCTGCGCGATGGCATTTATTTGGCCCGCGAGTGGGGTGGGCCTTTGCAGCGCTTGGCTGCAGCCCCTTACGACACCACACGCTTGCGCTTCAACGATGGCAAGTGCGATCCGAAAGGCCGTTTGTGGGCAGGCAGCATGTACGAGCCGCGCGACCAAGCGCTTGGCGTGTTGTACGCGCTGCAAGACGCTGGGCTGCAAGAAAAAGCCCATGGCGCCACCACCGCCAATGGTTTGGCTTGGTCGCCCGATGGGCGCACGCTTTATTGGTCTGACACGCCTTCGCACAGCGTGAGGGCTTGGACCTTTGACCCCGATACCGCGGAACTCTCGAACGAGCGCGTGTTTCACCAGTTCCCACTCAAACCGGCGGGCTGGTCTTGGAGCGAAGCCGAGGCACGCTCGCCACTGGCCGCGTCGGGTTATGGCGGACGCCCGGATGGCGCCGCGGTCGACAGCGAAGGCGCCTACTGGTCGGCGCAATACGAAGGCAAGCGCTTGGTCCGTTTGTCGCCTAATGGCGACGTGTTGGCCGTGCTAGAGACGCCGGTGCAATGCCCCACCATGCCCTGCTTTGGGGGCGAAGACCTGAAGACCTTGTTTGTGACCAGCTCGTGCCAAGGTCGCAGTGCGGCAGAGTTGGCCATGTTTCCGCAATCGGGCTGCCTGTTTGCCATGCGCGTGGACGTGGCGGGGCTGCCCGTGAACTTTTTCCAAGTCTGAAGACCCAATTTCCAGCAAGTCTTTCGTTCAAAAAATTCAATCTGATGGCCAAGGCGGGGCGTTACCATCCTTGACCATGGAAGCTCAACTCAATTCCCTCATCGATGCCGTGCGCCAAGCGGGGGCAGACGGCCGCGTGCTGCGATTGCGCGGCGGCGGCAGCAAAGACTTTTGGGGGCAAAGCCTCGCAGGCGAAGTGCTGGACACCCGCGCCTACCGTGGCATCGTGAGTTATGAGCCCAGCGAATTGGTGGTCACGGTGCGATGCGGCACTCCTTTGGCCGAGTTGGAAGCGGCGCTGGCAGAAAAAGGCCAGTCGCTGGCCTTTGAGCCACCCAGCTTTGAGGCGGGTGCCACCGTGGGCGGCATGGTGGCGGCGGGTCTGAGTGGCCCTGCACGCGCCACCGCCGGTGCCGTGCGCGACTATGTGTTGGGGGCCCGGTTCATCAATGGCCTGGGCGAGCATTTGACCTTTGGCGGGCAGGTCATGAAAAATGTGGCCGGTTACGACGTCAGCCGACTCATGGCGGGCAGTTGGGGCACGCTGGGCTTGATCACAGAGGTCAGTCTGAAAGTGTTGCCCGTGGCCCCGGCCGAAGCCACGCTCATGTGTGCCGGCTTGTCGCAACAAGATGCACTGAACGTGCTGCACCGATGGGGTGGGCAACCCTTGCCGCTGAACGCCAGTGCATGGGTGCGAGACACCACGGCGCAGCCTGTGGCCGATTATTTGTTTGTGCGCTTGCGTGGTGCGGTGGCGGCGGTTCAGTCGGCGGTCACCAATATGCGCGCCGATGTGGTGGCTTTGGGTGCGCAGGTACAAGTCATGGACAACGCGCAAGCCGCGGCAGATTGGCGTGGCAGTGGCGACCAAACTCTGCAGTTTTTTGACCCCCCCACCCCCGATGCGTGCCTGTGGCGTTTGTCGTTGCCACAAACCGCGCCGGTGCTGAACTTGCCGGGCCCAACACCGTCGCCCTACATTGAGTGGCAAGGGGCGCAGCGCTGGTTGTGGGCGCCTGCAGGCGCTGCTGAAGCATTGCGGCAATTGGCCCAATCGGTCGGAGGGCACGCCACCTTGTTTCGCGCCAGCACGGCACATGCTCAAGCCGACAAGGCCGTGGGCGTGAACACCCCACTGGATGCTGTGCAATCGCGCATTCAGCAGCAGTTGCAAAAACAATTCGACCCCAAGGGCGTGTTCGCCACGGGTCGTATTTATTCACTTTGATCGCGGGACGAAAGCCATGCAAACGAACCTCGCCCCCGAATACAAAAACACCCCCGAAGGCATTGAAGCCGAAGCCATTTTGCGCAAATGTGTGCACTGCGGTTTTTGCACCGCCACGTGTCCCACCTACCAACTCTTGGGCGACGAGTTGGATGGTCCGCGTGGCCGCATCTATTTGATGAAGCAGGTGCTGGAAGGTGAGACCCCCACGCGCAAAACGCAGTTGCATTTGGACCGTTGCCTGACTTGCCGCAATTGCGAAAGCACTTGTCCCAGCGGCGTGCAATACGGGCATTTGGTCGACATCGGCCGCAAGTTGGTCGACGCCAAAGTGGTGCGCCCCACTGGTGAAAAGCTGGTGCGCTGGGCACTTAAAGAGGGCTTGCCCTCGCCCTTGTTTGCGCCTGCCATGAAGATGGGCCAGGCGGTGCGTGGGCTGTTGCCCGAGAGTTTGAAAGCCAAAGTGCCTGCGCCGCAAAAGGCCGGCGCTTGGCCCACTGCCACACACCCGCGCAAGGTCCTCATGCTTTCGGGCTGTGTGCAACCCAGCATGAGCCCCAACATCAACACCGCCACCGCCCGCGTGTTGGACGCAGCAGGCATACAAACCGTCAGGGCCGATAAAGCGGGTTGCTGTGGCGCGGTGAAATTTCACTTGAACGACCACGACGGCGGCAAAGACCACATGCGAGCCAACATCGATGCGTGGTGGCCTTGGGTCGAGTCGGGAGAAGTCGAAGCGATTGTGATCAACGCCTCAGGCTGCGGCGTGATGGTGAAAGACTATGGCCACGTGCTGAAAGACGATCCAGCCTATGCTGAAAAAGCCGCACGCATTGGCGCCTTGACGCGAGACTTGAGCGAGTTGCTGCCCGACTTGGTTCCCCTCCTTCAACCCCGGCTCAAACCTCAAGCCTTGCAGGCTGCCGGGTTGCAGGCATACCACCCGCCGTGTACTTTGCAACATGGCCAGCAACTCAAAGGCGGCGTTGAAAAGCATTTGACCGATTTGGGCTTTCAGATCAAAGTCACGGCCAACGAATCCCACCTGTGCTGTGGCTCGGCGGGTACCTACAGTGTGCTCAACCCCGACTTGTCCAAGCAATTGCGCGACCGCAAATTGGGCCACTTGAATGCGCTGCAACCCCAAGGTGTGTTGAGCGCCAACATTGGCTGCATCACCCATTTGCAAAGCGGCAGCGGTTTGCCGGTGCGCCATTGGGTGGAGTTGCTGGACGAAGCGATCCACTGACCGCTCGGTGTGCCCTGTGCCTTAGACGGGGCTCAGGCTGAGGCCAGTGCCGCCTCAATGTCTTGCGCGATTTTGGCGGGCGCATCTTGCGGCGCATAGCGCTTGAGCACTTGGCCATCGCGTCCGACTAAAAACTTGGTGAAGTTCCACTTCACGGCTTTGCTGCCCAAAATGCCGGGGGCTTGCGCAGTCAGCCATTGGTAAAGCGGGTGCGCTTCGCTGCCGTTCACTTTCACTTTGCCCATCATCTGAAAGCTCACGCCATAGTTCTTTTGGCAGAAATTAGCAATCTGTGCCTCGTCGCCCGGATCTTGGTTGGCGAACTGGTTACAAGGAAATCCCAGCACCGCCAAGCCTTTGTCACCATAGGTTTGGTGCAGTTTTTCCAGTCCGGCAAATTGGGGCGTGAAGCCGCAGGCGCTGGCGGTGTTCACGATCAGCATCACCTGACCTTTGTAGCGCGACAGGGGCACCGTGTGTTGGTCGATGCTCAGGGCTTCTAAGTCATACAGGCTCATGGATTGGCTTTCTAGGTGGAAGTGAAATGAAAAGATGCTTTGTGCAAAAACGAATTTTTGCTGTCGCTCACGGAAGAGGGCCGAGTACAAATTGCTCAATGGCTTTGTAGGCTTCTTCGCTCGCACCAAAATACATGTGAAAGCCAGAGCTGCAAGGATTTTGAGCTTGAGCCTCGCCGCCCTTGATCAGGATGAACTCGGTTTTCAAGGGGTTGGTTTTTTGTTGTTGCTCAAAGACAAGTTTGGTTTTTGAGGGCTGAGACTTGGCGCATTGCTCGCGCTCGTGACCTAAGAAAAGAATTTTCAGTCGCGTGCTCTCATTGAAATTGGAGCCGCTGCGGGCCGAGCTGTAAACAGCGCCCTCAACCAAATCTTCTTTCTTTGACTTTTGCAGCATCTTGTAAAACTCGGTGATGCTGACGGCGCCATTGCTGTGTCCCATGATCCAAACGGGTAAACCGAATTTGGTTTTGAAATGCCGCACCACACTTTCGATGCGAAGCAGATGCTCTGCGCTTTGTCTGGCGGTGGGGTATTCGACACCGGGCAATTCGACGGGCGAGTCAAACACCACCACATTGAAAGCCCCGCGAGACAATTTCGAGTCGCTCAGAGGTTTGAGGGTGTTGCCGTAAAAACCGCCTAGATTTTTCCGATCGAGGGTGATGCCCAATCGGCCTTCGCCGCCGGGAACGAACACCAAGGTGGCCTTGGCCTGATCGGAGGGCCACAGAAACGCCAGAGTTGGCGCATCACCGAGGGCGGCCCCTTTTTCTTGAAAATCCACGCTCACCACTTGCGCCCAAGTCATCGGCTGCCAGAACAGGCAGACCACCAAAACGAGCCATTTCATCATGGGGTTCCTTTGCTGTGAATGAACGCCAAAGAACAGTTTAGTGGGCTTTGTGACCTGGTCCTACGATCGACAACAAAGCCGCCAACAAGATCAAGCCCCCACCGATCAGGGTGCGGTAATCCCAATTGGAGGCACCCAGCATGACCGATGAGACGCTGGCAAACAGCACTTCAGACAACATGACCAGCGATGTGGTGTGGGCGGCCAAGCGGGCGGCACCGTATTGCAAGGCCAGGTTGCCCAACAAAAACGAGACGCACAAAATGGCAATGTAGGGCAACCAAGTCCAACTCGGCACTTGTCCCGAGGGCACAACGCCAAGGCCCAAACCCACCAAGGCCGCCAAAGTGGCCATGACGGCGCCGCCGCCAAACATGGCCAGTGTGCGCGATGAACTGGGCGCGTGTTTCAGCTTGAGCAGCAGGGTGTTGGTCAAGGCAAAGGTAAAGCCACTCACCAAAGCCAGCACATCGGACAGGCTTTCGGGCACCGGCCATGGGGTCTCAGGGTTTTTCAGCACGATGAACAAGCCGCCCAGTGCAATGAGCAAACGCAACAGGGCCATGCGGCTGGGTTTTTCGTCCAGCAGCCACCACGCCACCAGCACCGACCAAGCCGGCATCAAATAAAAGAGCAAGACCACGCGCACCACGTCGCCCACCGTGACCGCCCAGTTGAACCCCACATTGGTCAGACCCGAGGCCAACATGAGCACCCACAAACCAGGATGTTGGCCCCAACGAATCAGTCGGTCAGTTTTCCAGAGCCACAGCGCGATGGAACCGAATACAAAGGCGTAAACCAGGGCGGTGGCCCACAGTGGGTGCAAGCCTTGTGCTTCGAGTTGCTTAAAAGGCCACCAACACACGCCCCATGCGAAAGCGTTGACGAGCAGCCCGGTCACAGCCAGGCTTTTGTTAGAGGTTGCACCCATTGAGGGAATTGGTCTCAGGACGGATCGTTGGGCGTGTCGGCTGCGGCAAGGCTTTGGCGCTTGCGCCACCAGCGCCAGCCCAACCAGACAATGCCAATGCCCAGCAGTGCAAAGATGCCGTGTTGGAATTGACGCAACACCGAGAACATCCAGTCCCAATTTTGCGCCCCAAAGTAGCCCAGATAAACCCAGATGGGCACACTGATCAGGGCGGCAAAACCGTCCATCAAGAACCACGTGCCAAAGCTCACGCGGTGGCTCATGCCCGCAGAAAAGAACACGGGGGTGCGCAGCCCAGGCAGAAAGCGGGCGACAAACATGACCCACTTGCCGTATTTGTGAAAAGCGTCTTGCGCACTGGCAAAGCGTTCGGGCGTGAGAATTTTGCGGAAGCCGGGCAGCTGCGAAATGCGCTGGCCATACAGACGACCCAAGGTGAACATCAGGCCATCGCCAATCAAAACGCCTGCCATGCCCACCGCAAACATGGTGTGCACATCGGCGTGGCCCAAGCCGGCAATCACGCCGCCGGTGACCAAGGTGACATCTTCAGGAACAGGCACTCCAAAACCGCAGATCAGCAGCATCACGAAGACAGCCAAATAGCCGTATTCGGTAAAGATGGGCATCAAAAACTGAAAAACTTCCATGGATTACAGGTTCAGCCAGCGCCTGAGCGGATCAGGCGAAATGCGCGGTGTTGAGAAGCAGCGGGCCAGTGTAAATCATTTACAAGCCCCTTTTGACGCCAGGAATCTGGTGGCGCAGCAGCTGCCGCAGGGCTTGCGCACAACGTCTGCGGCCCCACTGAAACTGGCATACTTGAACTGCTTTTTTGCCCGCCCGACCTCATGCCCCGTCCCATACAAGCCACCATCCACACCGCTGCACTGCGCCACAACTTGGCAGCCGCGCGGCAAGCTGCGCCTGACGCGCAGGCATGGGCGGTGGTCAAGGCCAATGCTTACGGGCATGGCATTGAGCGGGCCTTTGAGGGCTTGCGGGGGGCAGACGGCTTTGCGCTGCTGGACCTGAACGAGGCCGAACGGGTCAGAGCTCTGGGGTGGCGCGGCCCCATTTTGTTGCTTGAGGGGGTGTTTGAGTCGCGTGACCTGGAGTTGTGTTCGCGCCTGCACCTGTGGCACACGGTGCATTGCGACGAGCAGATCGACATGCTGGCGTTGCACAAAACCCATGAGCCGCATCGGATTTTTCTCAAAATGAATTCCGGCATGAACCGACTGGGCTTTGCGCCGCAACGCTTTCGCTCCGCTTGGACACGCTTGAATGCTTTGCCCCAAGTTGACGAAATTTCATTGATGACCCATTTCAGCGATGCCGACAGCTCCAAAGGCATTGCAGAGCAAGTTGCCCGGTTTGAAGAGGCCACCCGCGACTTGCCGGGCGAACGCAGCCTGTGCAACAGCGCGGCCACTTTGCGCCATGCGCAAGCCGCCTCGGTGAAGGCCGATTGGATTCGCCCGGGTATTGCGGTGTACGGCAGCGCGCCCGACTTTCCTGAGCACACTGCCGCGCACTGGGGCTTGCAGCCCGCCATGAGCTTGAACGCCAACATCATCGCCGTGCAAAACATCGAAGCTGGGGACAGCGTGGGTTATGGCTCGAGTTTTGTGGCCGACAAGGCCATGCGCATCGGCGTGGTGGCTTGCGGTTATGCCGACGGTTATCCGCGCTTGTGTCCCACCGGCACGCCGGTGTTGGTGCAGGGGGTTCGGGGCCGCACGCTGGGCCGTGTCAGCATGGACATGCTGGTGGTGGACTTGAGCGAACTGCCACACGCTGGCATCGGCAGCCAAGTGACCCTGTGGGGTCAGTCGGCACAGGGGGCGGTGCTGAGCATCGATGAGGTAGCGCAAGCCGCGGGCACGGTGGGCTATGAACTGATGTGCGCTTTGGCGCAGCGTGTGCCGGTCACAGTCGAAGACTGAGTCGGACATGACCCCTGCTTTGCACCGACTTGACCAACGCGCCCTGGCCGTGGCCTTGGTGTTGGTTGTCATTTGGGGCGGCAACTTCACCTTGCAAAAGTACTTGTTTGGCTTGATCTCGCCGGGCGGATTTTTGTGGGCGCGTTACCTGATCATGCCCGCCTGTGCGCTGTTGTTGATGCGTTGGCGCTTTGGGCGTTGGTTGCCCCCTTTGCCGCGCAAAGACTGGCTGCACATGGCGTGGCTGGGTTTTATTGGCCATTCAATGCATGTGGGCTTGGTGACCTACGGCATCCATTGGTCGACAGCGTTTTCCAGTTCGGTCATCTTGGCTTGTGGCCCGATTTTCACGTTGCTGATTTTGCGTTTGCAGGGCCTGGAGCGCATCAGCGTGCCGCAAATGGCCGGGGTCTTGTTGGCCTTGGTCGGGGTCTTGATGTTCTTGTCCGACAAACTGCTCGGTGGTCAATGGCGTGCAGGTGGCGGCGATTTGATATTGCTGATCGCCGCGGCGTTCTTCTCTTATTACACCGTGGCCGTTAAGCCCGTTATGGAACGCCATGGTCCGGTCTTGACCATGGGTTACGCCACATTGTTGGGCGGCTTGCCGGTGTTGCTTTTGTCCATGCCAGAGGGCTTGCAAGCCCCATGGGCCATGCTCGACTTTTGGGCTTGGGTCGGTTTGTTCTGGTCCATCATGGTTTCTGCCTTTGCCGGTTGGTTGGCGTGGGGCTGGATCAACACGGTGCGTGGCGTGGCTCGCACCGCACCCTTGATGTATTTGATGCCTCCCGCAGCGGGTGTGTTTGCCTGGGCTTTGTCGGGCGAGCACTACAGCTGGATCAAGATCGCTGGGGCAGGCGTGACTTTGTTGGGCGTGGCATTGGCCCAATACGCGGGTCAAATCAAATGGCGCATCAGGCCTTGAGCCAAGTGTCGTAGGCGGTTTTGCATATCAACGCCAACACCACCACGATGAAGACATGCCGCACAAACCCGGCGCCATGCTTCAAAGCCAAGCGGGTGCCAATCAGACTGCCCACAATATTGGCAGCACCCATGGCCAAGGCCAAATGCCACCAAACATGCCCTTTGAAACTGAACAACATCAGGGCCGATAAATTGGTGGCGACATTGATCATTTTGGCGGCCGCTGAGGCATTCAAAAAGTCATAGCCCAACAAGCGCACATAAGCAAACACCAAAAAGCTGCCAGTACCCGGACCAAAGAAGCCGTCGTAAAAACCAATCACCAAACCAATGCCAGCCGCCACCACGGCTTCTTGACGTCCTGCAAAGCGTGGCGCGTGGCTGCGGCCAAGGTCTTTTTTGACCAAGGTGTAAATCAACAACGCCAACAACAGCGCTGGCAAAAATTGGCGAAACAGGGCGGGGTCCACTTCGGTCACGACCCATGCGCCAGCCAATGAACCCAGCAAGCCCGCGCCTGCAGCAGGCAGCAAAGAGTGCCAGGGCATGACCACTTTGCGGCTGTACTGGACGGTGGCAAATGCGGTGCCCCATATCGACGCGCTTTTGTTGGTGCCAAACAAAGTGGCGGGGGCAGCTCCTGGGAAAGTGGCAAACAACGCGGGCAGCAAGATCAAGCCCCCCCCGCCGACAATCGCGTCCACCATGCCGGCCAACAAGGAGGCCAGCGAAACAATCAGTATTTCCATAGCGAAGATTGTGGCATTCGTGGGGAAGTCACACAGCCAACAAAAAGACAATCAAAAGACAAGCAGGCAAAAAAAAGCGCCGCTTTCGCGACGCTCATAAAAGTACACCTCGTTGGGATGTTGGTTTGTGTTCGTGTTGTTGGACTTGAGTTGTCTCCTCGGCCCTCAAGATGCAGATACTGCTTTGCATCGAGTGGGTGAAATGTAAGTGAACAAACCCGACGGTTTTCTCAGGGATTTCCCCATTTTGGTGAAATCCCTGCCCGATATTGAACAGGCACAAACGAAAAGGAATGATTTCGTACGCTCAGGTGTTCAGGCGGCACTGTCGCGTGCGGCATCCTCGGCAATCCACTGAGCGGCTTTTTCCGCAATCATCAATGTCGGGCTGTTGGTGTTGCCGCTGGTGATGGTCGGCATGACACCGGCATCGACCACGCGAAGACCGGCCACACCCCGCACTTGCAAACGCCCGTTGACCACTGCCATCGGATCGTCTTCTTTGCCCATGCGGGTCGTGCCCACCGGGTGGAAGATGGTGCTGGCAATGTCACCGGCCAAGGTAGCCAACTCTTCGTCGGTTTGGTACTGTGTGCCGGGTTTGAACTCTTCGGGTGCAAACGGGGCCATCGCTGGCTGCGACATGATGCGCCGCGTCACGCGCAAACTGTCGGCGGCCACTTGGCGGTCTTCGGGCGTCGACAAATAGTTGGGCGCGATGGCCGGTGCATCTTCAAAGCGGGGGCTGTTGATGTGAACCGTGCCGCGGCTGGTCGGATTGAGGTTGCACACGCTGGCTGTGATGGCCGGAAATGGGTGCAATGGCTCACCAAATGCGTCCAGACTCAGCGGCTGCACGTGGTACTCAAGATTGGCATGCGCTTGTGTGGGATCGCTTTTGGTGAACGCCCCCAACTGGCTGGGCGCCATGCTCATGGGGCCTGTGCGTTTCATGGCGTATTCGAGCCCAATCAGGGCCTTGCCCCACCAGCTGTTGGCCAACGTGTTGAGCGTTTTGGTCCCCTTCACTTTGTAGACAGAGCGGATTTGCAAATGGTCTTGCAAGTTGCCGCCAACCCCTGGCAGCGCTTGTTGCACGTCGATGCCGTGGCGGGTCAACAGCTCAGCAGGGCCAATGCCTGAGAGCTGCAAAATTTGGCTGGAGCCAATACTGCCGGCACTCAAAATCACTTCGCGTGTGGCGGTGACTTCGACCATCTCCAAGCCTGTCCAGACTTGGGCGCCGGTGCAGCGCTTTTCGCCGTTGGGCTGGGTTTCGAGGGTCAAGCGGGCCACCTGGGCCTTGTTCCACAACTCGAAATTGGGCCGCGAGTAACAAGTGGGGCGCAAAAATGCTTTGGCCGTGTTCCAGCGCCAGCCGTTTTTTTGGTTCACATCAAAATAAGCCACGCCTTCGTTGTCGCCCCGGTTGAAGTCGTCGGTGGCAGGGATGCCCGCTTGCTGAGCCGCTTGCGAAAAAGCGTCCAGCACATCCCAATGCAGGCGCTGTTTTTCGATGCGCCACTCGCCCCCACTGCTGCGGCCACGCAAGGTGTGCAAGTAACTGCCCTTGGGCAAATCCGAGGGCGCCAGTAACTCCGACTTGGCGCCTTTGGCGCCATGGAATTCGTTGGCCCCGTTGTAGTGGTCTTCGTGCAACTTGAAGTAAGGCAAGGTTTGCGTCCAACGCCACTCGTCGTTGCCGGTGATGTTGGCCCACTGCTCGTAGTCACGGGACTGACCGCGCATGTAAATCATGCCGTTGATGCTGGAGCAACCGCCCAACACTTTGCCGCGCGGGTAACGCAAAGTGCGACCGTTCAGACCTGCCGTGGCCTCGGTTTGGTACAGCCAGTCGGTGCGCGGGTTGCCAATGCAATACAAGTAGCCCACTGGAATGTGAATCCAGTGGTAATCGTCTTTTTTACCCGCTTCGATCAGCAGCACGCGCTTGCTGGCGTCGGCACTCAGGCGGTTGGCCAACAAACAGCCAGCAGTGCCGCCGCCAATGATGATGTAGTCGAAGGTGTTGTCGTTCATGGTTTGCCCGGTCTCTTGAAGGATCGATTGTGCCTGTGGATTTTGAATCAAATCCACGGGCGCACCGTCCGTGTGCCGGGCTGCCCCACCGACCTTATTTGGCCGTCGGCATGACGAATTCTGCACCCTTGCCAATGCTCTCGGGCCAGCGCTGCATGATCGATTTTTGCTTGGTATAGAAGCGCACACCCTCTTCGCCATAGGCGTGCATGTCGCCAAACAAACTGCGCTTCCAACCGCCAAAACCGTGCCAAGCCATTGGCACTGGAATCGGCACATTGATGCCGACCATGCCCACCTGAATGCGGCGCGCAAACTCACGTGCCACGTTGCCGTCGCGGGTGAAACAGCTCACGCCGTTGCCAAACTCGTGGTCGTTGATGATCTGCACTGCGGTGCCAAAGTCGGGCACGCGCACACACGACAACACCGGACCAAAAATCTCTTCTTTGTAGATCTTCATGTCGGTGGTCACGTGGTCAAACAAAGTGCCGCCGAGCCAGAAACCATTGTCACAACCGGTGCCGGCCTTTGCGCCGTCAAAGTTGCGGCCATCGACCAGCAGCTTCGCGCCTTCTGCGACGCCGGCATCGATGTAACCCTTGATGCGTTGACGCGCTGCATCGGTCACGATGGGGCCCATTTCGGCTGCCAGGTTTTCGCCGTTCAAGACTTTCAATGCTTGCGTGCGCTCGATCAGTTTGGGTAAGATTTTGTCGGCCACATCGCCCACCAAAACCGCCACGCTGATGGCCATGCAGCGCTCGCCAGCGGAGCCGTAGCCTGCGCCGATCAAGGCGTCCACGGTTTGGTCAATGTCAGCATCGGGCATGACCACCAAATGGTTTTTGGCACCACCCAAAGCCTGTACGCGTTTGCCGTGGTGCGCGCCGGTTTCGTAGATGTAATTGGCAATCGGGGTTGAGCCGACAAAGCTGATGGCTTTCACATCGGGGTGCTCCAGCAGCGCGTCGACCGCTTCTTTGTCGCCTTGCACCACGTTGAACACACCGTCGGGCAGACCTGCTTTTTTCAGCAATTCGGCCATGAACAAAGAGGGGGTCGGGTCGGTCGGGCTGGGTTTCAAGATGAAGGTGTTGCCGGCGGCAATGGCCACCGGGAACATCCACATGGGCACCATCACGGGAAAGTTGAAGGGCGTGATGCCCGCCACCACGCCCAAGGGCTGGCGCAGCGTCCAGTTGTCGATGCCGGTCGAGACTTGGTCGGTGAAGTCGCCCTTGAGCAACTGAGGGATGCCGGTGGCGAATTCCACAATGTCAATGCCACGCGATACCTCGCCCTGCGCGTCGGTGAACACCTTGCCGTGCTCAGCGGTGATCATGTGAGCCAGCTCGTCTTTGTGCTGGTTCAGCAGTTCGAGAAACTTGAACATGACGCGGGCGCGGCGCAAGGGCGGCGTGTCGGCCCAAGCCGGAAAGGCGGCTTGCGCAGCGGCCACGGCTTGCGCAACTTCGACACTGTTGGCCAAGGCCACGCTGCCGGTCACGGCGCCGGTAGCTGGGTTGGTCACGTTTTGGCTGCGGCCCGAAGTGCCTGCGGCCACGTGGCCGTTGATGTAGTGACCGATGGGGGTAATGTTCATGAGGTGCTCCATTAACAACTGGCGTGCTTGGGCGCACGAAAAAGGTTGAATGAAGTGCAGTGTAGGCACCCTGGACACCGCTCACAAGGCCTTAAACCTGAATTGATTGTTCAAAATAGTGAACAATACACCGATGGATGAGCAAAAAATCAACACCCTCTGGACCCATTTGCACTGGCTGAGCGTGCTGGCCCAACAAGGCAGTTACACGGCCGCTGCGGCCCGCTTGGGGGTTAGCAAAGCGGCCATGAGCCAGCGCATTGCCGAGTTAGAGCGTGCCGCCAAAGTCACCTTGGTGCAGCGCACCACCCGCAGTTTGCGTCTGACGGAGGCTGGGCAAAAGTTGGTGGACGACACCCGATCTTCGTTCGAGCAGATTGAGCAGAGTTTTTCCCGGGTGCGCGACTTGGCCGCGCAGCCCAGCGGTTTGTTGCGCGTGACCGCACCGGTGGCTTTGGCTCGGCAACAACTGGTGCCCTTGTTGGCTGACTTTTTGCGCGACTTTCCAGAAGTGCGGATCGAGTTGGATTTGTCGGACCGCTTGAACGCGCTGGCGACCGAGGGCTTTGACCTGGCCATTCGCCACACCGCTCGTCCGCCGGATACCCATGTGGCTTGGGCGCTGTGTGGCACAGAGTCGTTGCTGGTGGCCACCCGCGCATATTTGCGCAAGCATGGTGAGCCGCAAACGCCTGCCGATTTGCAGCACCACAATTGCTTGCATTACCCGCGCTCGCAAGACACCCCAGCTTGGACCTTTGAGCCGCGAAGGGCTTCCCGTTCAGCGGAGCGCATCACGGTGCCCGTGATGGGCAATTTGGCAGCCAACAACAGCGAAGCCTTGCGCGAAGCCGCACTCATGGGCGCAGGCATTGCCCTCATGCCCGACTTCAGCGCGCAGGCCGCGTTACGCCAAGGCAAGTTGGTGCGTGTGTTGCCCGACTGGAAACCCGTGGGCGCGTTTGCCGAAACGATTTTCGCGATCCGTCCGTATGCACCACATGTACCCAGGGCTGTGACGGCCCTGGTGAACCATTTGAAGGCTGGGCTGGCGCAGGGGTTTTCAGAAGTCGCTTGAGGGCTATCGGCCTCGTTGCGCAATGGCAGACAGCGACATTCGCGGCTAGATGTGGGGTCGTCAGCGCCCTGCTAACACTGGAAATAATTTGTGCAGCCCATCGGCCATGACCTCAACAGCCAAAGCCGCCAAAATGAGACCCATGAGCCGAGTCATCACATTGATACCGGTTTTGCCCAAGACGCGGGCAATGGGGGTGGCCAATGAAAAGCACAGCGCAGTGGCCAGCGCTATGACCACGCCGTAGCCGACCAGGGTGCCCAACTGAGCGAAATTTTTGGCTTTTTCGGCGTAAATCACCACGGTGGACATGGTGGCCGGACCGGTGAGCAATGGAATGGTCAAGGGCACCACGGCAATGCTGGCGCCCACGGCGGCTTTCGCTTCGGCATCATGCACTTCATCGGCATTGGCGCGGGCTTCCGCAGGTTGTGCGTTCAACATCGACAAGGCCGCCGTCAGCAGCAACAAGCCTCCTCCGACTTGAAAGCTCGCAAGTGAAATGCCAAAAAATTCAAGAATCTGCAGGCCCATCAAGGCACTGGCTGCGATCACCACAAACGCTGAAAACGACGAGACCATGATGGTCCGCTGGCGCTGCGCTCGACTGAAACCTTGGGTGTAGTGGATGAAAAATGGGACGATGGCCAAGGGATTGACGATGGCCAGCAGGGTGATGAGTGGTTTGAAATCCATGGTGCGATTGTGACCTGCGCTTGCGGCCAACTTCCAATGGCGGGCGTCAAACCGCCGGGGTACGTCTTCTGAACATGCCCCAGCCTTCCATGTGCAGCACTTTGTCACCGTCTTGGTTGAACATTTCCCAAAGGTTGCGTGTCATGCCCACATCGGGGCGCTTGCTCATGGGTTTGGTTTCTAGCAGGGTGCTTTGCAGGCGCAACGTGTCGCCGGGGTACACCGGTTTGAGCCATTTGATGCCTTCCAGTCCAGGTGAGCCCAGGCTGGAGGTTTCGCAAAGGAAATGGGTCACCATCAGCCGCATGGCCATCGAGCAGGTGTGCCAGCCGCTGGCCGACAAGGCGCCAAAGACCGAGGCTTTGGCCGCTTCGTCGTCCAAGTGAAAGGGTTGTGGGTCGAACTGTGTCGCGAAGGCGATGATTTCTTCGCGGGTTGGGGAGATGGTGCCGAGGTCGCGCACTTCGCCCACTGCAAAATCTTCCCAGAAATACTTGATCTGCGGCATCAGCGGCCTCCAGAAACGTCCAAGAAACTCATGGTGGTGTAACTGGCGCTGTCGCTCAGCAACCACACGATGGCCTCGGCCACTTCTTCAGCGCTGCCACCCCGCTGTGCGGGCACCAAATGCTGCAAGTCTTTCACGCGGTTGGGCAGGCCGCCCGAGGCATGGATGTCGGTCTCGATGAGGCCGGGCCGCACCGCGTTGACACGAATCCCTTCGGCCGCGACTTCTTTGGCCAAGCCGATGGTGAAGGCATCGATCGCGCCTTTGGCCGCCGCATAGTCGACGTATTGGCCGGGCGCACCCAGGCGGGCGGCGGCACTGGACACGTTGACAATAGTGCCGCCCTCACCGCCGTGGCGGGTGCTCATGCGGCGAACCGCTTCACGGGCGCAGATCAAACTGCCAATCACATTGATATCGAACATGCGCTTCCACCGCGCAACGCTCATCTCGTCCACGCGGGCGGTCATGTCGACCACCCCCGCGTTGTTCACCAAGCCTTGCAGACGGCCCATTTTGGCGTCGATGTGCTCGAACATGCGCAGCACTTGCGCTTCGTCGGCCACATCGGCTTGGATGGAGATCGCCTGCCCCCCCGCGGCGCGAATTTGGCGGACCACCTCGTCGGCGGCCAGCGAGTTGGCGGTGTAGTTCACCGCCACCGACCACCCTTGTTGGGCTGCCAAAAGGGCTGTTGCTGCTCCGATGCCCCGGCTGCCGCCGGTCACCAACAAGACCTTGTTCATTGTTTGTCTCCTGCAAAATTTGTTCAGTCGGTTAAAACGGCTATCTCTTGTAAAGATTACACAACAGACAAGGAGCCCCCATGGGTCGCACAGTGGACTATTACTTCGCACCGCAAAGCCCTTGGGCGTATTTGGGGCATCAGCGACTGGCCGAGATCGTGCAACGCACAGGCGCTGCCTTGCGTGTCATGCCGATTGATTTGGGGGGCAAGGTGTTCCCGATTTCGGGCGGCTTGCCGTTGGGCCAGCGCGCGCCGCAGCGACAGGCCTACCGCTTGGTTGAGCTGAAACGCTATGGTCAGTTTTTGAATGTGCCCTTGAACTTGAAGCCCAAATATTTTCCGGTGGGCGGCGACGATGCGGCGCGTTTGATCATTGCGGCCGATCTGGCCCACGGTGCGGCCGCCGCCATGGCCATCGCCGGGGCCATTTTGGCGGCCTGTTGGGCGCAAGAGCGCAACATGGCCGATGACAAAGTGCTGGCCGAGCTCTTGCACGAGCAGAATTTGCCGGCCAGTTTGCTCGAGCAGTCGCACAGCCAAGCGGTGCAGGTGCGTTACGAAACTGATACCCAAGCCGCCATTGATGCGGGCGTGTTTGGTGCGCCCAGCTATGTGGTGAATGGTGAGATTTTTTGGGGCCAAGACCGTCTCGATTTTGTTGAACGGGCTTTGGCTTGATGCGGCCAACCTTTTGAACGCAGGAGAACGAAATGGGAACGATGGTGAATTTGACATCGGCAGATGGTACTCGGGTGCCCGCCTATGTGGCTCAGCCTCATGGGGCACCGAAGGGGGCTGTGGTGGTGTTGCAAGAAATCTTTGGCGTGAACAGCCACATTCGCGAAGTGGCCGATGGTTATGCGGCCGAGGGGTATGTGGCGGTGGCGCCCGCCACTTTTCAGCGTGTCCAGCCGGGCGTTGAGTTGGGTTATTCAGAGGCCGACATGGGTGTGGGCTTTGGCTATAAAACCGCTGTGGAAGCGTTGCCCGAACCCGGTGTGTTGCAAGACATTCAAGCGGCCATTGATCACGCCGCCGCTGCATCGGGCGGCAAAGTGGGCATCGTGGGGTATTGCTGGGGCGGCCTGTTGACGTGGCGTGCCGCCTGCACCTTGCGGGGCTTGAGTGCGGCCGCCCCTTATTACGGCGGCGGTGTCACGACCGAAGCCGAAATCGCTCGCCACCCCCAAGTGCCGGTGCTGGCCCACTTTGCTGAAGAGGACAAATGGATTCCGATGCCCTCGGTACAAGCATTCAAACAGGCACATCCCGAGGTCACGGTGTGGACTTACGCGGCGCACCATGGTTTTAACTGCGACCAGCGTGGGGCTTGGCATGCGCCTTCGGCCCAATTGGCGCGTTCACGCACCTTGGCGTTTTTCTCTGAGCATCTGGTCTGAGCCGAGCGCTGACTCGCGCAGCAACACAGCTGTCATGTGACGGGGTGAAAGGGCAGGGCCGGGGCTCAGTCGCCGGTGCGGGCGAGGTAGCGTTTGCGCCAAAACACCAAGCCCATCGTCAAGGCGATGAGTCCCATGCTGCCCAAGGCCCACCAAAAACCACTGGCTTGGTGAAGCCACGGCATGAATTCGAAGTTCATGCCAAAGACGGCGGCAATCAGGTTGAGGGGCAAAAAAATCGCGGTCAATGCGGTCAGGGTGCGCATGATGTCGTTGGTGCGGTTGCCTTGCAAATTGAAATGCATTTGCACGGCCGTCTCGGTGTTGTGCTCCAGTCGGCGAACGTGCTGCACCACCCGCTCGATGTGTTCCAACACATCGCGGCTTCTGATTTTGAGCAACTCATGCTCACGCGCCTCGCTGCTGTCTTGATCCACTCCCCAGCCGTCCAAAGATTCGGTCCAGGTTTGCACAGCGGTGCGTTGGTCGTCACACAAAGATTCCAGTTGGTGCAAGGCCACGCGGGCTTGCATCAAGCCTTCCCAGCGGTTGAATCTCGCACGGGGGTTGAGCAAT
>JBJOIR010000036.1:0-21581 GCA_046047055.1 Pseudomonadota bacterium
GGCTTGCACCGCCTGCCATGGCGACCAAGGCCGCGCCGGCCCGGATGGTTATTACCCCCGCTTGGCCGGCAAACCCGCCGGGTATTTGCACAACCAATTGCGCAATTTTGCGCAAGGCCGTCGCCATTACGAGTTGATGACGCGCCTGATCGACCCGCTCTCTGACGACTACATGGGCGAGATGGCGCGGTATTTTTCTTCGCTGTCTTTGCCTTATCCCCCCCCCAGCGCCAACAACACGATTGCCGCAGGGCGACTGGCCCGAGGACAACAACTGGTCACGCAAGGCGATGCGGCCCGGGGACTGCCGGCCTGCACGCAGTGCCACGGTGCGCGTTTGACTGGGGTGCAACCCCATGTGCCCGGTTTGCTGGGTCTGCCCCTCGACTACCTGAATGCACAACTGGGCGCATGGCAAACCGGCCAACGCAAGGCACATGCCCCCGACTGCATGGCCGAGGTGGTGAAACGCATTCCCACCGAAGACCTGATTGCCGTGTCAAGTTGGCTCGCCCGCCAACCTTTGCCAGTCGACACCCACCCCGCCGCCAAGCCACCCGCAGGCTCGCCCTTGCCAGTGAGCTTGCGCTGCGGCAGTGCGCCTGAACTGCCGGTGGCAGCAGGAGGTCAGTCATGAAGATGGGCCGCACCGCTCGAATACTGGCAGGCCTGTGCCTTGCACTGGGGGCGTTGGCCTTCGGTGTGGTGTGGCACAACTGGGGAGACACATGGGGAGATCGATGGCGCAATGCACGGGGAGACACGGGGGTGGGCAACTCGCGCTTGACCGCACCACCCAATGAAACACTCATTGCGCCACCCAATGGCGCATCTCATGCACTCCCGTCCGCGAACGACACCCTCACCGCTTCAGAAAAAACGGCCCAAATTGAACGCGGCCAGTATCTGGCCCGGGCCGGCAACTGTGTTGCCTGCCACAGCGCGCGAGGCGCGGCGTCCATGGCCGGAGGCCGGCGCATCGACACCCCATTTGGGGCTGTTTACAGCAGCAACCTGACGCCCGACACGGCCACGGGCATTGGCCTTTGGAGCACCCAAGATTTTTGGCAAGCCTTGCACCATGGACGCTCACGCAATGGGCGCTTGCTGACGCCGGCTTTTCCCTACAACCACACCAGCCTGATCACGCGCTCAGACAGCGACGATCTGCTGGCTTGGTTGCAAAGCCTGCCCCCGGTATCCCAAGCCACGCCTGCCCACACCTTGGTGTGGCCGGTCGGCACGCAAGCCGCTTTGGCCGTTTGGCGCACGTTGTTCTTCAAGCCCACGCCTTTCCAACCCCACCCAAACCAAAGCGCCGAATGGAACCGAGGCGCCTATTTGGTGACCGGTTTGGGCCATTGCGCGGCCTGCCACAGCCCACGCAACGCCTTGGGTGCCAGTGGCGAAGTGCACGATTTGTCCGGCGGGTTGATGCCCGTGATCAACTGGTATGCCCCCGACCTGACCCGCGATGCCGAAACCGGCATGGCCAGCACACCGTTGTCGGGCATCGTGCAGCTGCTGCGCAGCGGCGAAGCAGGCCACGCCCAAACCAACGGACCCATGGCCGAGGTCGTTCAGCACGGCACCCAGCACATGAGCGAAACCGACTTGCGCGCCATGGCGGTGTATTTGCAATACCGTGCACAACAAAACACGCCAACCCATCCCAATGCCAGCTCGCCCCCCGCACGCAAGTCAGTGGGCCCGCTGACCGCCGAAAAAGGACTCAAAGTCTATGAGCGACATTGCGTTCAATGCCATGGTGAGCAAGGCCAAGGCGTGACCACGGCATCGGGAAAAATCGCCTACCCGGCCCTCGCAGGTAACCGCGCCGTATTGCTCAACGACCCGACCAATTTGGTGCAAATGGTCTTGTACGGCGGCTATGGCCCTGCCACGGCATCGCACCCCCAGCCCTTCGGCATGCCGCCAGCGGTTCTGGAGTTGGACGATCGCGATATTGCAGCGGTGCTCACGCACCTGCGCACCCAATGGGGCAACCAAGCCAGCGAAGTCACGCCTTTGCAGGTCAACCGCATTCGCGCCGCACAAGGTCACTGAGCTGTCATGTCGGGCACCATTTGGCGACGCGCTTTTCGCTAATATTTTGTCCATGAAACAACACCTCACCATCTTGACGGGCGCTTCGCGGGGCATGGGCTTGGCCATGGCGCAGCAATTGCTCACATCGGGCCACCACCTGTTGTGCATTTCACGCCATACCAACGACAGCTTGACAAGTGCCGCCCCAACAGCGGCTGCGCCTCTGACCCAATGGACGCACGATTTGTCCGATGGCCTGGGCGCCAGCCAGCGTCTGAAAGACTGGCTGGCCAGCTTGGACGCTTCGGTTTATGCCAGTGCCACACTCATCAACAACGCCGGCGTGATTCCCCGCATTGGCCCTTTGAGCCAAGCCGATGCGCACGATTTGGCGCAAGCCTTGCGGGTCGGCTTGGAGGCCCCCATGCAGTTGTGCGCAGCGTTTTTGGGCGCCACTGAGCACTGGGGCGTGCCACGCAAAGTGCTCAACATTTCTTCGGGTTTGGGGCGCAACGCCATGGCCTCGCAAGCGGGCTACTGCGCCGCCAAAGCAGGCATGGACCATTTCACCCGCTGCCTGGCCTTGGACGAAGCGCTCAAACCCAACGGCGCCCGGGTGTGCTCGCTGGCCCCGGGGGTCATCGACACCGACATGCAAATGCAATTGCGCGGCGCCGCATCGGAAGATTTCCCTGACCAAGCCCGCTTCCAGCAACTGAAAGAAAAAGGCTTGCTCAGCACCGCGTCACAAGCGGCCAGCCAGGTGTTGGCCTATCTGGCCCGAGCCGACTTTGGGCAAAACGCCATTGCCGACGTGCGCGGCTAAGCCGCGACGCCAAGGCGGCTTGGGCTGTCAGGTCACTGTAGTGATTGAGCCTGACACTGCTGTGGTTTTTCATTCTTATATTTCAATTCTGGAGACATCCCATGAGCCGAGAAGTTGTTGTTGTCAGCGGTGTTCGCACTGCCATTGGTACTTACGGCGGCAGCCTGAAAGACATCGCCCCCACTGAATTGGCGGCACAAGTGGTGCGCGAGGCGCTGTCGCGCGCAGGCACCGACGGCAAAGATGTGGGTCATGTGGTGTTCGGCCATGTCGTGAACACCGAGCCCAAAGACATGTACCTGTCGCGGGTGGCGGCCATCAACGGGGGCTGCAGCGAAGCGACTCCGGCTTTCAACGTCAACCGCTTGTGCGGTTCGGGTTTGCAGGCCATCGTCAGTGCCAGCCAATCGATTTTGCTGGGCGATTGCGATGTCGCCATCGGTGGTGGTGCCGAAAACATGAGCCGTGGCCCCTACGCCAGCTTGACCGCACGCTGGGGTGCCCGCATGGGTGACAGCAAGATGGTGGACATGGTGGTCGGCGCATTGCACGACCCCTTCCACACCATTCACATGGGTGTGACCGCCGAAAACGTGGCCGCCAAGTACGGCATCACCCGCGAAATGCAAGACGCCTTGGCTGTTGAAAGTCACAACCGCGCCGAACGCGCCACGGCTGCGGGTTACTTCAAAGACCAAATCATGCCGGTCATGCTGAAAAGCAAAAAAGGCGATGTGGCCTACGCCACAGACGAGCATTTCCGTGCCGGTTGCAAGATGGAAGACATGGCCAAGCTGAAGCCCGTATTCGTGAAAGAAAACGGCACCGTGACTGCAGGCAACGCATCGGGCATCAACGATGCAGCGGCCGCCGTGGTGCTGATGGAAGCCGGCGCAGCCAAGGCCCGTGGCGCCAAGCCCATGGCCCGGTTGGTGGGTTATGCGCACACCGGCCTCGACCCCAAGATCATGGGGGTTGGCCCCATTTCGGCCACACAAGCTGTGCTGAAAAAAACCGGCCTGAGCGTGAACGACTTGGACGTGATCGAGGCCAACGAGGCCTTTGCGGCACAAGCCTGTGCTGTGACGCGCGAGTTGGGGCTGGACCCTGCCAAGGTCAACCCCAATGGCTCAGGCATTTCCTTGGGTCACCCGATTGGGGCTACCGGCGCGTTGATCACCGTGAAAGCCTTGTACGAGCTGCAACGCGTGAATGGCCGTTATGCCTTGGTCACCATGTGCATTGGCGGCGGTCAGGGCATTGCGGCTATTTTTGAACGCATGTGATGTTGGCAGCCTGAACAGGCTGTGGCCGTTCAGGCCGAAGCGATCGAAAAAAAGGGCATCACCAGATGCCCTTTTTTATTTTGAAACTGCTCACGGTTTTTGCGCTGCGGTGACCACGATCTCAATCCGGTAATTCGGGTCAGCCAATGCCGCCTCAACCGTGGCGCGGGGCGGTGCACTGCCCGGCACCACCCAAGCGTCCCACACCTCGTTCATGGCGGCGATGTCGGCGATGTCTTTGAGGTAAATCTGGGTGCGCAAGATGCGGGTTTTGTCGCTGCCGGCTTCAGCCAAACGCTGCGCCACTTGGCGCAGCACATCGGCGGTCTGGCTGCGAATGTCGCTGGCCTCGCATTCGGGCACCATGCCGGCCAAATACACAACCCCATGAAACACCGCGGCCTCGCTGTAACGGGCTGCCACATGCAGCCTTTGGATGTCGTGACTCATGGCTTCTTTTGCCCCAATTTGGATTCGGACCCAGCGAGCAGTCGGTTGATATTTTCACGGTGCCGCCAGACCAGCAGCATGGCCATCACGGCCAGACAAAAAACTTCTGTGCCATTCATGTCCCAAGCGACACCATCGCCAAACACATAAAACACCGGCGCAAATACCGCCGCCACCATGGAGGCCAGCGACACATACCGGCTGAAATACAGCACGATTGCGAAGCTCAACACCGTGGCCAATGCCAACCCGCCATTCACGCCCACCAGCACGCCCACCGCGGTGGCCACCCCTTTGCCGCCGACAAAACCAAAGAACACCGGATACAGATGACCCAAGAATGCGGCCAAGCCGCAAAGCGCCGCCACGCCCACACCCAATCCCAATGGCCCACCATAGGCCAGCACCAAGGCCACCGGCAGCCAGCCCTTCACGGCGTCGAGCAACAGGGTCAAGAGGGCGGCCTTTTTGCTGCCCGAGCGCAACACGTTGGTGGCGCCTGGGTTTTTGCTGCCGTATTGGCGGGGGTCGTTCAAGCCCATCAAGCGGCTGACGATCACGGCAAAGCTGAGCGATCCCAGCAAATAACTGGCCAGCACCACAAGGGCCGGAAGCATGAAGTTCATTGTTGTTGTCCCTGATTGTTGATCGGTCGTTATTCTGCCAGTGCGCAGCTCACCGGCTGAGCACGCAACAAACGCACGCAGACTTGTGGATCGATGCCCACCAAATAGCCTCGCCGCCCGCCATTGATGCAAATGCGCGGCAAGGCCAAAATGCTTTCCTCGATGTAAACCGGCATGGCGCGGCGCGTGGCAAAGGGCGATGTGCCACCAACCAAATAGCCACTGTGCCGCTGGGCCACTTCGGGGGCGCATGGCTCAATGGATTTCAAGCCCACTTGTCGGGCTAAATTTTTGGTCGACACTTTGCGGTTGCCATGCATCAAGACCACCAAAGGTTGGGCGTCTTGGTCTTGCATGATCAAGGTCTTGACCACACTGAAGGGGTCGAGGCCCAGCACCTGTGCGCTGTGCTGCGCACCGCCATGTGCCAGATAGTCATAAGGGTGCTCGGTAAAGTCCACCCCGTGTGTGCGCAAAAAGGCCGTGGCCGGGGTTTCGCTGACTTTTTCTTTCTTGGCCATGCCCGTGCATCACAGCGCCGGGTCGCGCAATTCCCAACGAATGGCGTCAATGGCCTTCAGCACATCGGGGCTCAACTCGGTGGACCAAGCAGCCAAGTCTTGCTCCAATTGGGACACCGAGGTCACACCTATGATGGTGCTGGCCACACTCCAGCGGTGATAGCAAAACGCCAACGCCATTTGGGTGGGCGTCATGCCGTTGTCGCGCGCCAGCTGGTTGTAACGACGCGCGGCAACCAAAGCTTCTGGGCGGCCCCAGCGCTGTTTGCGCATCGAGTCATAACGCGCAATGCGACCACCATCCGGAATCAACGGACCGGTCAAATCGACGTTGTCGTATTTGCCTGTCAGCAAGCCAAAACCCAAAGGTGAATACGCCAACATCGACACATTCAAACGGTGGCAAGTTTCATCCAAGCCGTTGTCGTAGGTGCGGTTGACCAAGCAGTAAGGGTTTTGCACAGTGGCTACGCGAGGCAAGCCATGTTGTTCGGCCAAACGGACAAACTCGTGCACGCCGTAAGGCGTTTCGTTCGACAAACCAACATAGCGCACCTTGCCGGCCTTGACCAACTTGGACAGGGCCTCGAGCTGCTCGTGAATGGGGGTGAGTGATTTGTCTTTCGCGGGATCGAAATACACCATGCCAAAAGCGGGCACATGGCGCTCAGGCCAGTGGATCTGGTACAGGTCAATCACATCGGTTTGCAATCGGCGCAGGCTACCTTCACAGGCCTGCAAAATGTCTTGCCCGGTCATGCCAGAGCCTTCGCGAATCCAGGGCATGCCGCGTGAAGGGCCTGCTACTTTGGTGGCCAGCACCAGCTTTTGGCGCACGCCAGGATTTTTTGCAAACCAATTGCCAATGTAGGTTTCGGTGAAGCCGCAGGTGGCTTCGGTGGCGGGCACGGCATACATTTCGGCGGTATCGATGAAGTTGATGCCGGCATCGAGCGAGCGCTTCAAAATGGCATGCGAATCGGCCTCGTTGACTTGCTCACCAAAGGTCATGGTGCCCAGGCAGATGGGGGTGACTTGCAAATCAGATTGTCCGAGTTGAACGAGTTTCATGTGTTTTCCTGTGTAGAACTCAAGCAAGGGTTTCAGGCCCTTGGAGCAGCTGGGCTTGGGGGCATTGGGAAATGGGCCGTGGCCCAACGGCAGCCCGTTAAACTATTTTGTCACGGCTGAGGCTCCACCGGCTGGCACCTGGGTTACTCGCGCCTCCTCTTGCAAGCGCAACACGCGGCGTTGCACTTTGCCGGTGGTGGTCATGGGCAATTGATCGATGAATTCGATTTCTTTGGGGTATTCATACGGCGCCAACAAGCCGCGCACATGGGCTTGCAATGCGCGCCGCACCTCATCCTCAAACACCGTGGGGGTGGGCTCTTTGGGTCTGCGGGCCTGCCATTCAGGCGACAAGACCACATAGGCCTTGACCAAGGCGCCACGGTCTGGGTCGGGCTTGGGGACCACCGCCGCATTGGCCACCGCCGGGTGTTTGACCAAACAGTTTTCAATTTCTCCCGGCCCAATGCGGTAACCGGCCGACTTGAACATGTCGTCCGTGCGACCTTGGTACCAGAGGTAGCCGTCTTCATCGGTCACTGCCATGTCGCCCGTACGGCACCAATCGCCGGTGTATTTGGCGCTTGTGGCTTTGTCGTTTTGCCAGTAGCCCAAAAAGAACACGGGGTCGGGGTGGCCATGCACATCCAAGCGGTTAACCGCCACCTCACCCGCCACGCCGGGTGCGCACAAGCGGCCAGCTTCATCGATCACGCCGACTTGATGCCCCGGATAGCCCTTGCCCATGCTGCCCGGCTTGGCGGGCCAAAGCCGGGCGCAATTGCCCACCACATAGTTGATTTCAGTTTGGCCAAACATTTCGTTGACAGTGACGCCCAACTGCTGCTGGCAATAGTCAAACACCGCATCGCCCACCGCTTCGCCTGCGCTCATCATGGCTTCAAGCCGAATGCGGTAGCGCCCTTGCACCACCGGCACCGCCTTCATCATGGCCTTGAGCGCGGTCGGAAACAAAAACGTGTGCGTAACTTGGTGGGACTGCAATATTTCAAACGCTGTTTCTGGTGAAAACCGCCCGTTGAAAGCCACGATGGGCCGCCCGAAATAAAGGCTGGGCAGCAAGGCGTCCATCAAACCCCCAGTCCACGCCCAATCGGCGGGCGACCAAAACACGGCTTCAGAATCGGGTTCTGGCCGGTCAGGATCAAACCCAAACCAGTTTTGGCTGCACACAAATCCCGTGAGGTTGCCAATCAATGCGCGGTGTGGAATCAATGCCCCCTTGGGGTTGCCGGTGGTGCCACTGGTGTAAATCAACACGGCAGGGTCTTCGGCCAAGGTTTTGATGGGTTGGAAAGTGGCCGCCAATTTGGCCGTGGCCTTGGTGTAATCCAGGTCAGCCTGCGCGCCGGCTGCACCAACGCCGATCAAGGTTTGCAAAGCGGGGCAATCTTGCCGGGCCAACTGCAAGGCCTGCACGGTGGACTCGTCACACACCGCCACCCGGGTTTGGCTGTCTTGAATGCGAAACGACAAAGCTTCTGGGCCAAACAACATAGACAGTGGCATGGCCACCGCCCCCATCTGCAATACCGCCATGTAAGCCACGGCGGTTTCAAAGCGTTGCGGCATAACAATCGCCACTCGGTCACCACGCTGCACCCCTTGCGCCTTCAACAGCCGACTCAAGCGGTTGGCATCTCGCTGCAGTTGCGCAAAGGTCCAACTTCGGCCCAAGCCTTGACCCGCCACATGCTCCAACACGGCCAAACGTTGTGCCGTCTTTTTTTGGGCCGCCCATTGGCCACAGCAGGCTTCGGCCATGTTGAAGTACTTGGGCACCTGCCAGCCAAAGCCCTGATGCAGGGCTTTGTAGCGGTCAGGGCTGGCGAGGGTGTTGCGGTCCTGATGGCGACTGACGCTCATGGTTTGTCTCCTTATGATCGAAAGTATGTACCAAGTTCAACGCGAATCTCACAGTCTTTGGGTGCCCCTGCGTGGTTGCCAATACCATGTCCGTCAGTGGGGCAACGCCGCCACCGGCGCCACCCCGTTGGTGTTGGCCCACGGCTGGATGGATGTGGCCGCCTCATGGCAATTCATGGTGGACGCCTTCAGCGAGGCCTATGCCGCACATCGCCCCATCATCGCCATGGATTGGCGCGGCTATGGACTGACCGAAGCACCGGTCACCGACAGTTATTGGTTCCCCGATTATTTGGCCGATCTGGACGCTTTGTTGGACGCGCTGTACCCCGACCAAACGATCGACTTGGTCGGCCACAGCATGGGCGGCAATGTGGTAATGATGTATGCGGGCTCGCGCCCCGAACGCATCCGCCGGCTGGTGAATTTAGAGGGCTTTGGCATGCCCACCACCCGCCCTTCGCAGGCGCCCGGTCGCATGAGCCAATGGCTGGACGAGCTCAAAGCCCAACGCAACGGCGACAACACCCTCAAACCCTATGCCGATGCGGCGGGTGTGGCGGCCAGGCTGATGAAAACCAACCGCCGCCTGGGTCAAGACCAAGCCCAATGGCTGGCCCAACATTGGGCACGCGAACAGGCCGATGGCCAATGGCATATCTTGGGAGACGCGGCGCACAAGGTGGTCAACCCTTATTTGTTCCATGTCGAAGAAGCTTTGGCGATGTACAGCCGCATCAGCGCCCCCGTGCTGGCCGTTGAAGCCTCTGACGATTCGTTGGGGCAATGGTGGAAAGGCCGTTACACGCTGGAAGAATTTCATGAGCGCTTGAAAAGCGTGCCCCAGCTCACGCAAGCCTTCATCCCAGACGCTGGCCACATGCTGCACCACGACCAACCCCAAGCTTTGGCTGCGCTTATCGAGAATTTCACAACGGCATGAGGCGATAGAATTCAAGCCCATTCAATCGACCTCATGATGACCATGCGCCACTCTGGAAAAATCTTTTTCTCCTTGTTTTTGTCGCTGCTGGCGTGGAGCTCATCGGCGCATGCTGAGGCATCGCAACGTTATTGCCCCGATTTTCTGGCTGTCAAAAACGCCCCCGAGCCCACCCACCAGGGCGAGGTCATGTTTTCGCCCTACACCTACCATTTCAGCAACAACCCCGAACACAAACACGTGGTCTTGTTGGCGGTGGATTCACAACTGCCCGGCGACCGTTTGTGTGGCATCAGTTTTTTCAGCAACTCCTTTGGCCAACCCTCTGTATATGTATACGCAGGTCAACAGTTCAACAACCTGTTGGGCATGCCCAATCTGTTTGCCAAGGTCACCGCAGGCCTGATGTATGGCTATGTGGCCCCTTATGAGAACAAGGTGCCTTTGAACTACAAGGGTTTCAACCCCGCCATCATTCCTTCTGTGGGCTACAAACTGACCGCCCAAGACTCGGTGCAAGTCAAAATTTTGGGCAACGCAGCCTTGATGTTCTCGTACGGCAGGCAGTTTTAAGCCCAGCGCCGTCTTTCAAAGTGTCAACTCATGAGAAAATCGACGGTTTACCGAACCGGACACTTTTCCCATGGACGCAGAACACACCAATCAAATCGGCGCATCCCTCACCGACCTGACCGCTCGTACCCACGAGTTACGGGGGTATCTTTGACTACGATGCCAAATCTGAACGGCTGAGAACCGTCAACGCATCCCTCGAAGATCCCACGGTCTGGAACGACCCGAAAAAAGCCCAAGAGTTGGGCAAAGAGAAAAAAGCCCTCGACAGCGTGGTGGTGACCATCACCAACTTGACCACCGAGTTGGCCGACAACCTTGAACTCTTTGAAATGAGCAAGGAAGAAGGCGACGACGCCGGCTTGCTCACCATCGAGGCCGAGACCCGCAAATTGGCCCTCATGGTGGAGGAACTCGAGTTCCGCCGCATGTTCCGCCACGAGGCCGACCCGCTCAATTGTTTTGTCGACATCCAAGCCGGCGCTGGCGGCACCGAGGCCTGCGATTGGGCCAGCATGTTGCTGCGCCAATACCTCAAATATGCCGAGCGCAAAGGTTTCAAGGCCACCGTGGAAGACGAAACGCCTGGCGACACAGCTGGCATCAAAGGCGCCACCATCAAAATCGAAGGCGAATACGCTTTTGGCTTGTTGCGCACTGAAACCGGAGTGCACCGCTTGGTTCGCAAGAGCCCATTCGACTCTTCTGGCGGCCGGCACACCTCTTTTGCTTCGTTGTTTGTCTACCCTGAAATCGACGACTCGATCGAAATCAACATCAACCCATCCGATGTGCGCACCGACACCTTCCGTGCCAGCGGCGCGGGCGGCCAGCACATCAACAAAACCGACTCAGCCGTGCGCTTGACCCACATTCCCACCGGCATTGTGGTGCAGTGCCAAGACGGTCGAAGCCAACACAGCAACCGCGATGTGGCCTGGCAACGTCTGCGCTCGCGTTTGTACGACTTCGAAATGCGCAAGCGCTTGGAAGAGCAGCAAAAACTGGAAGACACGAAAACCGATGTGGGTTGGGGACACCAGATTCGCAGCTATGTGCTCGACAACAGCCGGATCAAGGATTTGCGCACCAACGTCGAGATTTCGGCCACCCAAAAAGTGCTCGATGGCGACTTGGATGCATTCATCGAAGCCTCACTGAAACAAGGCCTCTGACCCAGTCAGACCGCAAGAAAACGGAGTTAGTGATGCGAGAAGGACAAGCTACCGCGATTCACCGAGAGGCGTATACCGCACCGGCGTTTTGGATCGACACCGTCGACCTGACGTTCGACCTCGATCCCACCAAGACACGCGTACTCAACAAAATGCGCCTGCGCCGAAACCCCGACGTCGCGGCGCAAGCCTTGCGGTTGGACGGCGAAGACCTGAATTTGGCCCGCGTGTTGGTCAATGGCGCAGGCACCTCGTTCAAGATGGACGGTGCGCAGTTGGTGCTAGAAAACCTGCCCAGCCTTGAAGAAGGCGGCGCGAACGGTTTTGATCTGGAAATATTTACCACCTGCAACCCTTCTAAGAACACCCAGCTGATGGGCCTGTATGTCAGCAATGACTCGTTCTTCACGCAGTGCGAGGCTGAGGGTTTTCGTCGCATCACCTATTTCCTGGACCGTCCCGATGTGATGGCCAGCTACACCGTGACTTTGCGTGCCGACAAAGCCCAATACCCGGTGCTGCTGAGCAACGGCAACTTGGTGGAGCAAGGCCTGCTTGACGATGGTCGCCACTTTGCCAAGTGGGTCGACCCCCACAAAAAGCCTTGCTACTTGTTCGCTTTGGTCGCGGGCCAATTGGTGGCGCGCGAACAGCGCATCGTCAGCCGCTCGGGCAAGGAACATTTGCTGCAGGTTTTTGTGCGCCCCGGCGACTTGGATAAGACCGAACACGCCATGAATTCACTCATGGCCAGCGTGGCATGGGACGAAGCTCGCTTTGGCTTGCCACTCGATTTAGAGCGCTTCATGATTGTGGCCACCAGCGACTTCAACATGGGCGCGATGGAAAACAAGGGCTTGAACATCTTCAACACCAAGTATGTGTTGGCCAACCCTGCAACCGCCACCGACATGGATTTCGGCAACATCGAGAGCGTGGTCGGGCATGAGTATTTTCACAATTGGACCGGCAACCGCATCACTTGTCGCGACTGGTTTCAGCTGTCCCTCAAAGAAGGTCTGACGGTCTTCAGAGACCAAGAATTCAGCCAAGACATGGCAGGTGACCCCAGCGCCCGCGCGGTGAAGCGGATTGAAGACGTGCGCGTGCTGCGCACCGTCCAATTTGCCGAAGACGCTGGCCCGATGGCCCACCCCGTTCGACCCGACAGCTACGTCGAAATCAACAACTTCTACACCGTCACCATCTACGAAAAAGGCTCTGAAGTTGTTCGCATGATGCAAACCCTGGTGGCCACCCCTGCCGACCCTGAAGGACGCAATGGCTTTGCCAAAGGCATGCAGCTTTATTTTGCGCGCCACGATGGCCAAGCCGTCACCTGCGATGACTTTGCACAAGCCATTGCCGACGCCAACCCCGGCTCGGCCTTGCAACAACACTTGCTGGCGTTCAAACATTGGTACAGCCAAGCGGGCACACCGCGCCTGCAAGCCAGCGGTGCTTACAACGCCGCCGAACGCAGCTACACCCTGACCCTCAGCCAGAGCTGCCCAGCCACTCCGGACCAAGCGCACAAAGCGCCTTTCGTTATTCCAGTCACATTGGGCTTGCTCAGCCGCGAGGGCCAACCTCTGCCCTTGCAATTGGCAGGCTCCGCCAACGCGGTGCCGCAACACACGCTGGTCTTGACCGAGTCCAGCACCACCACCACCTTTGTCAACTTGGACAGTGAGCCCGTGCCTTCGCTGCTCCGCGGCTTCAGTGCCCCGGTGGTCTTAGAGGACGGTTTGTCGGCCGACGATTTGCTCATCTTGCTGGCCCATGACCGCGACCCTTTTAACCAGTGGGAAGCCGGGCAACGCCTGATGCTGCAAAGCGCCACCCAAGCGATGGCGCAAAACAAAGACTTGTCGGGTCAGGCCGTTTTATCGGACGACTTGGTCGCCGCATTGCGCAACGTGCTGCGCCATCCGACACTGGACGCCGCTTTCAAAGACCTCACCCTGACCCTGCCGTCCGAGAATTACATCGCCGACCAGTTGGACGTGGTGGATCCGCAGCGTGTGCATGCCTTGCGTGAAAACATGCGACTGCAACTGGCCACAGCATTGCAGGCCGATTGGCAGTGGGCTTGGGACACACACAAAAACAACGGCGCTTATTCACCTGATGCCAAATCCAGTGGCCGTCGCGCCTTGGCCGGACTGGCCATGAGCATGCTGTGCATCGCCGCAGTGCAAAGCGGTGATGAGGTCACGCCAGGACGTGTTTACCAACAGTTCAAAGATGCCAGCAACATGACCGACCGCTTCAATGCCCTGTCGGCGTTGGTGGTCAGCGGACATGCACTGGCTGAAGCTGCGCTGGCTTTGTTCCACAAATTGTTCCAGCACGAAGACTTGGTCATCGACAAATGGTTTTCACTGCAAGCAGGTGCGCCCGATCGCGCCGGACATGTCTTGCCGCGTGTGCGCCAGTTGATGCTGCACCCCGACTTCAGCCTGCGCAACCCCAACCGCGCACGCAGCCTGATCTTCAGCTATTGCAGCGCCAACCCTGCTGGTTTTCACCGCGCAGATGCCGCAGGTTATGTGTATTGGAGTGAGCAGGTGCTGGCCTTGGACGCCATCAACCCGCAAGTGGCGGCCCGTTTGGCCCGCGCCATGGACCGTTGGAGCCGATTGGCCGAGCCGTATCGCAGCGCAGCCCGCGTGGCCATTGAACGCGTCGCGGCGAAATCTGACCTGTCCAACGATGTGCGTGAAGTGATCCACCGCGCGCTCAGCAGCACCTGAACCAAGGAACCCCTATGAGCAGCAAAATTTCTCTCTCGCGCTACTTGGTCGAACAGCAAAGAGACAAGGGCCACATTCCGGCTGACTTGCGACTGCTGCTGGAAGTAGTGGCTCGCGCCTGCAAAAGCATCAGCCACGCCGTTAACAAAGGTGCCCTGGGCGGCGTTCTGGGCAGTGCAGAAAGCGAAAACGTTCAGGGTGAAGTTCAGAAAAAGCTCGACATCATCGCCAACGAAGTGCTGCTCGAAGCCAATGAATGGGGCGGCCACTTGGCGGCCATGGCTTCAGAAGAAATGGACAGCATCTATGTGGTGCCCAACCGCTATCCGCAAGGCGAATACCTGTTGATGTTTGACCCACTGGACGGCTCGTCCAACATCGATGTCAACGTCAGCATTGGCACCATCTTCAGTGTGCTGAAAAAACCCGATGAAAGTCTCGGTGTGACCGAACAAGACTTTTTGCAACCCGGTCGGCAGCAAGTTGCTGCGGGGTACTGCATTTACGGCCCACAAACCACGCTGGTGCTGACGGTGGGCGATGGTGTGGCCATGTTCACGCTCGACCGAGAACAGGGCTCGTTTGTGTTGACGCAAGAAAACGTCCAAGTGCCTGCCGACACCAAAGAATTTGCGATCAACATGAGCAATATGCGCCACTGGGCTGATCCCGTGCGGCGCTACATTGACGAATGCCTGCAAGGCCGTGAAGGCCCACGTGGCAAAGACTTCAACATGCGCTGGATCGCTAGCATGGTGGCCGATGTGCACCGCATTCTGACCCGCGGCGGTGTGTTCATGTACCCCTGGGACAAACGCGAACCGCACAAAGCGGGCAAGCTGCGACTGCTCTATGAAGCCAACCCCATGAGCTGGCTGATTGAGCAAGCCGGCGGCGCAGCCACCAACGGCCAGCAGCGCATCCTTGATTTGCAACCCAGCCATCTGCACGAACGTGTGAGCGTGGTGCTGGGCTCACGCAACGAGGTTGAACGCTTGACGCAATACCACGTCAATTCTTAAAGAAAAAACCCTGCGCAAAGTTGGCAGGGTTTTTTCAATTACGCGTCAGTTCCAGCCGGCAACTCGGCAACGTCTGGCAAGGCGGCTGAGCCATCCGCCTGCCCTGCCACCACCAGGCGCAAAGTTTCACGCAGCATTTTCTTCTCGGGCAAACTCAAGGCGCGGGCCAAACGCTGGCGCATGCGCAACAACAATTGACGGTCCACTTCTTGCGGTATGCCACGGCTGATTTGCAAAGCGTCACGCAAGTCTTCGCGTAAGTCTTCGGGCTCGTCGCTCCACCAAGCGGTGATGACCTCGTGCATGGACTTGCGCAGCTCTTCCACATCCTCGACCGCCAAGCCCATGCCCGTCGGCAGTTTGCCTTGCAACATATCTGCCAGCGCTTGAGAGTTAACCACCACACGTCGATCGCCTTGCGCCAGCAAACGGGCCCAACCCGGATCGGTGCGCACCATTTGGGGCATGTTGCGGGCCGACTCATCGGCCAGCAAATGCACACTCAAGCCACTCAGCTGTGCTTCATCGATGGTGGCTAAAAACCGCTCATCGTCACTGGCCACCAACACATGGTCACACGCATGGTGCTCGGCCAATTGTTTCAAGTCGTGCCCCAATGAGCGCAGCAATGAAGCGCCGCCATCGGCGTCATGCGTTTGCACCAAGCGCACGATTTGATCGTCAATGATGAGTCCGTCCGAACGGTCGCTGTACCAATAAATGCGCCGCAGATCCACATCCAGGCCGGCTTGCGCCAGCGCTTGCGACAACAAGCTCAGCAAACCTTGGCGGTTCACGGACTCTCCTGTCGCCCCCATAGCGCCTTGTTGGGCCATCCAGATCAAAAAACGGCCATCGATCAAGGCCATGCAGGTCCCCGATCGGTGCTCGCCAAATCGACGGTCAGGCGGGGTGCTTTGAGCAAAATAATCACGCTTCATGGTGTCTACCTATAGAAATAAAAATAGCGCTGCTAAAGAGTGCAGCGTGGCTTATTTTACGGGGCGACAGTGTCTGTGTCGGTTATAAATACCCACTGTGTCCAGCCCTTCGAATTTTGACCCCCGAACTGTTCCCTTCTGGCGTATCGACCACGATATGCCAGCCGTGCCATGGGCGCATTTGAGACCCGAGGCGCTCAAGGCCAGGTTCCAGAAGCCCCCTGTTTGGGAGCCTGAAGTGGTTCGTGAAAGCGCCTTCACAACGCGTGCACCGGCTCAGGCGGCGGTGCTGGTGCCGATCGTTTTGCGCGGGTCTGATTTTTCCGAATCCACGGTGTTGCTGACCCAGAGGGCCGACCACATGTCGACCCATTCCGGTCAAATTGCTTTTCCCGGCGGCAAAGTCGATGCCCAAGATGCCAACCACCAAGCCGCCGCCCTGCGAGAAGCGCAAGAAGAGGTGGGCTTGCATCCGCATCACGTTCAAATCATCGGTGAATTGCCCGTCTACATCACGGGCAGCGCGTTTTGGGTCACTCCGGTCATCGCTTTGGTGTCCCCAGACTTGGAGGTGCAAGCCAATCCCGCAGAGGTGCAAGATGTCTTCGAGGTGCCCTTGGCTTTTTTGATGAACCCCGCTCACCACCGTCGCCATATTTTTGAATGGCAAGGGGCCCAGCGAGAATGGTTTTCAATGCCTTACCAAGAAAGCCGTGTCGACGCCCATGGCCAAACCGAGCGGGTGGAACGATTTATTTGGGGCGCAACAGCCGCTATGCTTCGCAACTTGTATCGAATGTTAGTGGTCAACCCCGCTCAGTGAGGACACCATGAGTTTTTTTGCAATTTTCTTGGCCTTGGTCCTCGAGCAGGCACGACCACTGCCGGCGGTGAATGTGATCTACACCACCGTTGAGCGCTGGGTCGCGTGGGTGGCTCGCACGCTGGATGCCGGAATCCGACACCAAGCTTGGATCACTTGGGGCATCACGGTGATTGGCCCGGCGTTGGTGGCCATGGTGGTGCATTGGTCGCTTGAATTGAGCTTGGGTTGGCTCTTTGCCGTTTTCTGGAATGTGGCTTTGCTCTACATCACTTTGGGATTTCGGCAATTCAGCCATCACTTCACCGCCATTCGGGAGGCTTTAGAGAACGGTGAAGAATCCAAGGCCCGTGAACTGCTGGCCGAATGGCAACAAACGCAGGTGGGTCAAATCCCTCGCAGCGAGATCGTGCGGCATGTGATCGAATATTCCATGATCGCCGCGCATCGGCATGTGTTTGGTGTTTTCTTTTGGTACGCCGCACTGTCCATCGTGGGTCTGGGCCCGGTGGGCGCTGTGGTGTACAGACTGACAGAGTTTGCTCAACGGCGCTGGCAACAACCCAGCGCCGATGGCTCAGTGACCAGCGAAGCCCTGCAGTCTGTGGCCTGTAAAGCCTGGCAAACACTGGACTGGTTGCCATCGCGCATGACCGCATTGGGTTTTGCCATTGTGGGCAGCTTCGAAGATGCCATGGACGGTTGGCGCAACCATGCCCAAAATTTTCCTGAAGACAATGACGGCGTGATTTTGGCAGCCACGGCAGGCGCCATCAACATCCGCTTGGGTGGTGCCGCCTTGAAAGCCCCGACCGAAGAAGGCCAAGCAAGCGACAGCCCGGGCAGCAGCAGCACGCCAGGTCGCCCACCCGAGGTCGCCCACTTCGCTCAAGTTGTGGGCCTGGTTTGGCGCACCGTCATCATGTGGTTGGTGCTGGTGGCGTTGCTCACCATGGCCAATTTGATGGGTTGAGCTGCTGGCTCACCAGCGCTGCTGGCTCAGCTCTTCAAACAACTGCGCATAAATGCGGTGGCGACGCACGCTGATGGTGCCCGCCTGAGTGGCGCTCTCCACCTGCGCCAGCACCCCGCACCCTGGCTCGTGCAAGTGCGTACAGTTGTAAAACTTGCAAGTCCCCACATGGGCTCGCAAATCGGGCATGCAATCTGCCAACCGCGTAGGCTCGATGTGGTGCAAGCCAAACTCTTGAAAACCTGGCGAATCGATCAGCGCTGTTTTGCGCGCAACGCCAACACTTGAAGCGCCGCTCTCGGCTGAGTCTGCGTCACCGCTCTCGCTGCCACTGCTGCTGTCGTTGTCGTTTGGCTTGTCAAGTGAAGGCACCCAATACCAACGGGTGCTGGTGGTGGTGTGCTTGCCCGAGTTGAGCGCCAAGGAAATCTCGCCGGTCTCCACTTGGGCGTCGGGGACCAAACTGTTAATGAGCGTGCTTTTGCCGCTGCCAGAGGGCCCCAGCACCAGCGTGGTGAGGCCCTTGAGTTGCTCACACAAAGCCTGCACCCCATCATCGGCCACTGCGCTGCGCGGGTTCAAACTGATGGGCATCACGCTGTAGCCCATGGCCCTGTAAGGTGCCAAGCGCTCCCAAGCTTGTGCGAAGGGCTGCGCCAAGTCGCTTTTGTTGAGCGCAATGATGGGCGTGATCCGCTCAGCCTCTGCCGCCACCAATGCGCGAGACAACTGGCTTTCCGAGTACTCTGGATCAGCTGCAATCAAAATCAAAACCCGGTCCAAATTGGCCGCAAATGATTTGGTGCGAATTTCATCTTGTCTGTAAAACAAGTTGCGGCGATCGCGTAATTTTTCGATGCTGCCCTCATCACCCGCAATTTGCCACAACACTTGGTCGCCCACCACCACTTGGTTTTTTTTGCCTCGCGGGTGACAAATGAGACGGCGGCCCTCGGGCGTCTCGACCAGGCAATGGCGGCCATACGTGGCCACCACCAAACCTTGCTGAAGGTCATCGGCCAACGCTGGGGTCAGATCCCGTTTGGGTTTACTCATGAAGCGTCATGCCGGCAACAAGCCATCGGTTTTTTTGGCCGCCTCGAAGTCGAGTGCGCTCAAACCCTTCACATCGTGCGTACGCCAACGGACGACACAACAACCGTAGTTCACCACCAACTCAGGATGATGGTTGAGTTGCTCTGAAAACCACCCCACACTGTTAACAAACAGCATGGTTTGAACATGCGTCACAAACTCAAAAGATTTTTCAATCGCAATGCGCTCACCATCACCAGACAAGCTCCATCCCGGCAGTTGGCTGAGCGCCATAACAACTTCTGTGGGCTTGAGTGCCCGAATCTCTGGTCGACTCATGCTGTGCGCATCCTGCTCAAGCGCGCACTGGCGGGCGGATGCGAGTAATAGAACTTCACATACCAAGGATCGGGCGTCAAAGTGGCGGCATTGTCTTGGTAGAGCTTGAGCAAAGCCGATGCCAGATCTTGTCCAGGGGTTTGCGAAACGGCATACGCATCGGCTTCGAACTCTTGTTGGCGTGAACGCCATGACGCCAGCGGGGCCAAGAAGAATGAAAACACAGGAACCGCCAACATGAAGAGAACCAAAGCCAATGCGTTGTTGCTGCCCGTCAGATTGGGCATCACACCCAAGCCCACATAAAACCAGACTTGTTGGGTCAGCCAGCCCAAAAGCGCCAAACCGGCCAAAGTCATTGCAAATTGGGTCACCATCATTTTGACAATGTGTCGGTATTTGAAGTGTCCCAATTCATGGGCCAGCACCGCTTCCATCTCAGCAGGACTGAGTTGCTGCAGCAGTGTGTCAAAGAAAACCACGCGTTTGCTGGCCCCAAATCCGGTAAAAAACGCATTCGAATGTGCCGAACGGCGGCTGCCATCCATCACATAGAAACCCTTGGCGGTGAACCCCGCGCGTTGCATCAAGGCTTGCACGCGTGATTTGAGTGATTCGTCTTCCAAGGGGGTAAATTTGTTGAACAGCGGCATGATCACGTTGGGGGCAATCGCCATCAAAAAGAGCTGCCAAACCACCATCACCCCCCAAGCCCACAGCCACCACAGGCTGCCGCCAGCTTGCATCAGCCACAGCACCACCCACAACAAGGGTGTACCCACCAATAGACCCAAAACAAGTCCTTTGGTCATGTCGGCAAGCCACAACTTGGGAGTGACTTTGTTAAAGCCAAAGCGCTGCTCAACACCAAAGGTTTGCATCAGTGACAACGGCAATCCCAGCAAGCCGCCCACAGCCACAAAAGACAAGACCAGTGCAACTTGCTGCGCCATACCGGGGCCCATCACATCCAGCAAAACTTGGTTCAAGGCATGCAAGCCACCCAATAAAGTCCAACCCAACAACAGGGCCGCATCTAAGGCGATGTCCCACTGCGACAAGCGAATTTTGGCCAAGGTGTAATCAGCCGCCTTTTGGTGGTCAGCCAAAGGAACCGCAGTGACATAGTCCGAAGGGACTGCATTTCGGTGCTGGGCCACATGCCGTACCTGGCGCACATTGAGCCAAAATTTCAGGGCCACATTCGCCAACAAGGCGAGTACGAGGGTCAAGGTCAAAGTGAGGGAGGCGTCCATGGGCGCAAAGTGTAGGGCAGATTGAAATCCGGCTCTGGCCCATTGGCATCGGCGACAATGTTGAGATGTCTCAAATCAACACGCCCATCACCGTGCCCGAAGCACTGGAATTGCCTAAATCTGACCAAAATTTGGTTTGGATCGATTGTGAAATGACCGGTCTTGACCCTGAAAAAGAGCGCTTGCTAGAAATTGCCGTCATCGTCACCGGCCCACAGTTAACGCCGCGCATCGAAGGCCCGGTATGGGTCATCCATCAAAGCGATGATTTGCTGAACAGCATGGATGCTTGGAACAAAGGCACCCATGGCAAAAGTGGTTTGATCGACAAAGTGAAAGCCTCCACCACCAGCGAAGCCGATGCCGAGGCAGGCATCTTGACCTTTATCTCCCAATATGTGCCCAAAAGCAGTTCGCCTTTGTGCGGCAACACGATCAGCCAAGACCGCCGATTCTTGGTGAAGTACATGCCGAAGTTGGAGTCGTTTTTGCATTACCGCAATTTGGATGTGAGCACACTCAAAGAGTTGTCACGCCGTTGGAAGCCCGAGGTTTACGCCAGTTTCAAGAAACAGCAAAAACACACCGCCTTGGCCGATGTGCATGAATCCATTGATGAATTGCGCCATTACCGGGAACATTTCATCCAATTGTGAATGGCTCAGGGAAAACCCTAGACATTTTTTGAGATTCGTGCCATAATCCAAAGCTCTCTGCACACGGGTGCAGCGTTTCACACATCTCCCTTCATGCCTTGACCCAACGATAGGGTCACTCACAGCGGCCAGGCTCCACGCCCAGCGCCACTCGCGAGCACCGTTTGATGGTTGATGTTTTTTCAACCTTGCGGTGCCGGCGGCCATAGCAATTCCTTGCGGCCGTTGTTCCGTGCGAGTTTTTATAGATACACATGACTGACACTTTGAACACAGTGCAGGACGACTTGTCGCCTGCCGAAAATATTTCCATGGCTGCTGAATCGGCCCCTGCCAAAAACCTGGCCACTGAAATCATGGTCGCAGCCGCCTC
>JBJOIR010000037.1:0-20919 GCA_046047055.1 Pseudomonadota bacterium
TTGCGCATGACGCGGTCTTTGTCGTCGCCGTAATCGGTGGACTTGAGCCACAAGGCGCCGTCTTGTTCGTAGGTCTTGCCGGCGTCGCGCAGTTTTTGCACAGCGGCGTCGACTTTGCCGCTGGTGTACAGGCTGGACTCGAGGTAATAGTTGTCAAACTTGACGTCAAAGGCCTTCAAGTCCAAGTCTTGCTCGTGGCGCAAATAGGCCACGGCAAATTGCCGCATGCCATCCAGGTCGCTCACATCGCCGCTGGCGGTGAACTCGCGGTCGTCCGACTTGACGGTTTTGCGTGCCATAAAGTCGTTGGCAATGTCTTGGATGTAGTCACCGTTGTAGGCGGCTTCGGGCCACACGGCATCGCCGGGCTTGCAGCCCTTGGCGCGCCACTGGGTCGAGTTGGCCAACGTGCCAATTTGCACACCGGCGTCGTTGTAATAAAACTCGCGGTAGACCTGCTGACCTTGGGTGGCCAGCAAGTTGCAAATGGCATCGCCCAAAGCGGCTTGACGGCCATGGCCGACATGCAAAGGGCCTGTGGGGTTGGCAGAAACGAATTCGACCAACACTTTGTTGGTTTGTGCAGGTTGATGGCCAAATTCGCCACCGGCTTGCAACACCTCATGCACCACAGCCTGTTTGGCCGCGTCTTTCAGGCGGATGTTGATGAACCCCGGGCCTGCCAATTCGATGGCGTCCACCCATTGTTGAAACGCCGGGGTGGCCAACAACGCTTCGCGCAAGGCTTCGCCCAATTGACGGGGGTTTTGTTTCAGAGCTTTGGCCAACTGCATGGCCGCGGTGCACGCCAAGTCGCCGTGGGCAGCCACTTTGGGCGATTCAAAGGCCGCACGCGCACCGGCGCCGGGTTGGAGTTTGTCGAGCTCGTTGGCCAAGGCCGCGAGCAAATGTTGTTTGGCAGAAAGCATAAGCAGCGATTTTACGGGGCTGGGCGCAGACCAGCGCGGGCAGCAGGCAGCCAAAACCGATTTATCCGCGGCTTTTACAGTTGGACACAACTGGGGTTGTCCGCTTGGGGTAATGGTGCGTTAATGAACTGTTGCATGTCCGTGCAGCATTGTTCGTTTCAATGGGAGTTCAAAAAATGCGTCATTTCATCTCTGTGTCTGCTTTGGGTTTGGCCTTGATCACCGGTGCGGCTTTTGCCGCTGGCCCTGCGGCCACCACCGCTGCCACTGCAGCAACCACCGCGGCTGCAGCCCCTGCAGCAGCAGCCTCGGCCGCAGCAACCGACAAAACACCACAACAAAGCAAGATGGCCACTTGCAACAAGTCGGCTGACGGCAAAAAAGGCGATGAGCGCAAAGCCTTCATGAAAGACTGCCTGAGTGCCAACAAGCAAGAAAAGCAGCAAAGCAAGATGAAAACCTGCAACGTGGAAGCCGTTGGCAAAAAGGGCGATGAGCGCAAGGCCTTCATGTCTGAATGCCTGAAAAAGTAAAAACCAACTTGGAAGGGGTTCCCCTTCATCTTTCAACAAAAAGCCCGGCAGGTCCGGGCTTTTTGTTGTCTGTCCCCACAAGACGAGGGATCAGTGGGCTGGCGTTTGCCAGTAGCCGGGTTGGGCGTAGTGCAGCTTCAAGTGGTCAATCCACAGCCGAACCCGCAAAGGCAAATGTTTGCGCTGCGGGAAAACGACAAAAATCCCATTGGGTGGCGCAGCAAACTCTTCCAGCACCGCGACCAATTGGCCCGACTGGATTTCGCTTTCGACCTCCCAGGTGCTGCGCCACGCAATGCCATAGCCAGCCAAACACCAGTCGTGCAGCACTTGGCCATCGGAGCAGTCGAGCGGGCCGCCGGGGCGCAGGTGAACCACTTCTTGCCCGTTGTCGGTGGGGTTGCGAAAAGCCCAACCGCGGGTTTGCGAAGCGTCGCTCGACAAGGTCAGGCAGTCGTGTTGCAACAGGTCTGATGGCTGCATGGGCGTGCCACGTTGCGCCAAATAGGCAGGCGTAGCGACGCACAGGCGGCGGTTGTCGGCCATGCGCACACTCACCAATGACGAGTCGGGCAGGTCGCCGACGCGCACCGCGCAGTCAAAACCCTCGGCAGCCAGGTCCACCACCCGGTCGCTCAGGTTGAGCGAGATCGACACATCGGGATGCAATTCGCGAAAACGCGGCACCAGCGGGGCCACATGCCGGCGCCCAAAACCCGCTGGCGCTGTGATGCGCAAATGGCCACTGGCCTTGACCCCGCCCGCCGAAACACTGGCTTCGGCATTGGCCACATCGGAGAGCAAGCGCTGACAATCTTCTAAAAATGCACTACCTTCGTGGGTCAGGGTGATGCGCCGTGTGGTGCGCACCAGCAGTTTCACGCCCAGGCTTTCTTCCAGCGCATCGAGTCTTCGGCCGATGATGGCCGGGGCCACGCCCTCGGCGCGGGCCGCTGCGGTCAAGCTGCCTTTGGTGGACACCGAGACGAAGGTTTCAAAGGCTTTGAGTTTGTCCATGGCACCCGATTATGGGGGTTATGGGTTGGAATTAACCCCCTGGGGTGCTGAATTGCTTCAATTTTTCGATTGTTTCCAGCCTTTGGGCCATCCGGCTTCGGGGGTCATGCCGTACAGCGGCTCGCCGGGTAACCCGGCTCGCAAAGGCTCGCGCGCGGCGATCAGTTGGGCCAAGTCGATGCCGGTGGACACGCCCATGGCCTCGAACATGAACACCAGGTCTTCGGTGACCACATTGCCCGAGGCACCCGGGGCATAGGGGCAGCCGCCCAGCCCGGCCAGTGAGCTGTCAAATGTGCGCACGCCTGAGTCATAAGCGGCCAAGCAATTGGCGAGCCCCAAACCGCGGGTGTTGTGCATGTGGGCCGCACCGGTGAGATCGCCCATTTCTTGAAACATCCGCTTGAACAGCCGGCTCACTTGGGCCGGGTTGGCCATGCCGGTGGTGTCAGACAGACCAATCTCGTCCACCCCAATGGCCGCCAATTGTCCCGCCAGGCGCAGCACATCGTCTTCGGGCACTTGGCCTTGCAGGGTGCAGCCAAAGGCGGTGGACAGGCCCACCTCGACGCGCACACCGGGTGCCAATTCGTCGCGCAAGCGCAGCACAGCGGCGACTTCTTGCACCATGTCTTCGGGCGATTTGCGCACATTGGCCATCGAGTGGGCGGGGCTGGCCGACACCGGCAGTGTGAGTTTTTGCGCACCGGCGGCCAAGGCTGCTTGCGCGCCACGCAAGTTGGGCACCAAGGCCATGACCCGCACATCGGCATGCTGGCGGGCGTGCTGCACCACTTGGGCGGCATCGGCCATTTGCGGCAACAGGCGAGCGGGTACAAAAGAGGCGACCTCAATTTCGCGCAGACCCGCGGCAGCCAATGCGTCAATCCAGCGCAGTTTGTCGGCGGTGGGCATGGTGGCCTTGACCGATTGCAGGCCGTCGCGCGGGCCCACTTCGCTGATCAAAACGTCAATGGCGGGAAGTCGGGTCATGACGAGATTAAACAACAGTCGATTTGTGCAAAAAAGTCATGGGTTAATGGCCATTGACCCTGTTTATCTGCATCCATACTTAGAATAAAGTCCATTCAGTCCCCACAATGCTGGGCCTTACCGTGGCCACACGCATTCAAAAAATTCCTGTTTTTAACTTTCCATTGAGGCTTTCATGACTGCACGCACCGCCGTTCACAATTTGCAAGTGGCCAACCCCTTGCTGAATTTCATCAACGACACCTTGTTGCCCGCCACAGGCGTCAAGAAGGACAAGTTCTGGCAAGGCTTCAACGACATCGTGGCCGATTTGGCGCCCAAAAACATCGCCTTGCTGGCAGAGCGTGACCGCATTCAGACCGCCATGGACCAATGGCACACCGCCAACCCCGGACCTGTGGTGGGTGACAAGGCCATGAAGGCCTATCGCAAATACCTGAGCCAAATTGGCTATTTGGTGCCCGAGCCCAAAAATGCCAAAGCCATCACCGCCAACGTGGACGCCGAATTGGCCAAGTTGGCCGGGCCTCAATTGGTGGTGCCGATTTTGAACGCGCGCTACGCCTTGAACGCCGCCAATGCACGTTGGGGCAGTTTGTACGACGCGCTGTATGGCACCGATGCCATCAGCGAAGCCGATGGTTGCGAAAAAGGTTCGGGCTACAACCCCAAGCGGGGCGCCAAAGTCATTGACTACTGCCGTAACGTGCTGGACCGCTGCGCCCCCCTGAAGTCGGGCTCACACGTGGGCAGCCGAGGCTACGCGGTGAAAGGCGGCAAATTGGTGGTGACCTTGGCCAACGGCAAAACCTCCGGTTTGGCCCAAGCCAAGCAGTTGGTGGGTTACACCGGCGATGCCAAGACACCCGCATCGTTGCTGTTTGTGCACAACGGCTTGCACCTCGATTTGCAAATCAACAAGAACACCCCGATCGGCAAGACCGACGCTGCGGGCGTGTCGGATCTGATTGCTGAAAGCGCTTTGTCCACGATTTTGGACTTGGAAGATTCGGTGGCCGCCGTGGACGCGGACGACAAAGTGTTGGCCTACGCCAACTGGTTGGGCATTTTGCAAGGCACCTTGAGCGAAGAAGTGCACAAGGGCGGCAAGACCTTTACCCGCACCATGAACCCTGACCGCGAGTACACCAAGCCCTCGGGCAAAGGCAGCGTGAAACTGCACGGCCGCTCATTGATGTTTGTGCGCAATGTGGGTCACCTGATGACCAACCCTGCCATCTTGTACAAAGCCGCCGATGGCAGCATGAAAGAAATCCCAGAAGGCATCATGGACGCCATGATCACCGTGACTTGCGCATTGGTCGATCTGCAGAAAAAGAGCTCGCACCCCCTGCGCAACAGCCGCACTGGCAGCGTCTACATCGTCAAGCCCAAAATGCACGGCCCCGCCGAAGTGGCGTTCGCCGACGAGTTGTTTGGCCGCGTTGAAAAAGTCATTGGCATGAAGCCCGCCACCGTCAAGCTGGGCATCATGGACGAAGAGCGCCGTACCAGTGCCAACTTGAAAGCCTGTATCGCTGCTGCCAAAAGCCGTGTGGCCTTCATCAACACCGGCTTTTTGGATCGCACCGGCGACGAAATGCACACCTGCATGTTGGCCGGTCCGGTCATGCGCAAGGGCGATATCAAGAACAGCGTGTGGTTGGCGGCCTACGAAAAAAACAACGTGAATGTGGGCTTGGCCTGCGGTTTGCGCGGTCGCGCCCAAATTGGCAAAGGCATGTGGGCCATGCCCGACCTGATGGCGGACATGCTCAAAGCCAAGATTGGTCACCCCATGGCGGGCGCCAACACCGCGTGGGTGCCCAGCCCCACCGCAGCCACTTTGCACGCCATGCACTACCACCAAGTGGATGTGCCCGCACTGCAAAAACAAATGGAAAAGGCCGTGGCCAAACAAGACGCCAAAGCCCAGCGCGATGAAACACTCAGCAAACTGTTGCAATTTCCTGTGGTGGCCAAAGACGCCGCGAACTGGTCGGCTGAAGACAAGCAAAAAGAACTCGACAACAACGCCCAAGGCATCTTGGGTTATGTGGTGCGTTGGGTCGACCAAGGCGTGGGTTGCTCTAAGGTGCCAGACATCCACGGCGTGGGCCTCATGGAAGACCGCGCCACGTTGCGCATCAGCAGCCAACACATGGCCAACTGGTTGCACCATGGTGTGGTGACCGAAAAGCAAGTTAAGCAAACCATGGAGCGCATGGCCGCGGTGGTCGATGCTCAAAACGCGGGTGACGCGGCCTACCAACCGATGGCCGGCAACTTCAGCAAGTCGGCGGCCTACAAAGCGGCTTGTGACTTGGTCTTCAAAGGCAAAGCGCAACCCAGCGGCTACACCGAGCCCTTGTTGCACGCTTGGCGTCTGAACGTCAAAGCGGCTTAACCTGCCTGTCGGCTTGGGTCCGCGCTTGAGGGGCGGGTCCGGCCGATCAATGCGGCTCCTTCGGGAGCCGTTTTTTTTGCCACCGAGTTTGGCGCAAGGCCGATGCCTGAAAATACAGGTTTGGAGGAAAAAACATGCGCTGGATTGACCGGATGCCGATGTGGTGGTTGGTGGCTGTGGCCGTTTACTTGGCGGGCGCACCCTTTGTGCCCGAGCCGCATTTGGTGGAGAAGTGGCGCATGTTGTTCGAGGGCACTTTGAGTCGGCCACTCGATGTCTTTGACTTCTTCTTGCACACGGTGCCCTTGGGGGTGCTGGCCATACGTCTTTGGCGTGTGGTGCAGCGCCGCCGACAAAGCAACTCATAATTTGCGCACCATGTCGTTATCGCCAGCCATTGATCCTTGCCTGTGCCCCTTGTGTGGGCAGCCCAACAGCTGCGCCATGGCCTGCGCCCCCGACCCCGTGGGGCCTGATGCGTCAAGTCAGCCCAAGCTGGCTGAGCCGTGTTGGTGCACGCGTGTGCAGTTCAGTGCGCATCTGCTCCAGCAAGTACCCGAGGCGGCCAAGAACAAGGCCTGTATTTGCATGCGCTGTGCCACCATGGCGCACACAGCAAACACTTCATCCGGGAAAGACTGAACCATGTGCCAACTGCTGGGCATGAACTGCAATGCACCCACCGATGTGACCTTCAGCTTCAGCGGGTTTGCGCAGCGGGGCGGCATCACCGACCACCACAGTGACGGTTGGGGCATTGCATTTTTTGAGGGCAAAGCGGTGCGCCATTTTGTCGATCACCAAAGTGCCAGCACATCGCCGGTGGCGGAGTTGATTCGTCACTACCCCATCAAAAGTCGCCATGTGATTGCGCATATCCGCAAAGCCACGCAGGGTGAAGTCAGCTTAGAAAACTGCCACCCGTTTGTGCGCGAGCTGTGGGGGCGCTATTGGGTGTTTGCACACAACGGCAATTTGGTCGACTTTGCGCCACGGCTGCATGGCAACTTCAAGCCGGTCGGCCAAACCGACAGCGAACGTGCATTTTGTTGGCTGATGCAAGAGTTGGCCAAGTCACACGCCAGCGTGCCCAGCGTGGCCGAGCTGTCGTTGACTTTGCGCGAGTTGGTGCCGCAAATTTCGCGCTTTGGCACATTCAATTTTTTGTTGTCCAACGGGCAGGCTTTGTGGGCGCATGCCAGCACACATTTGCATTACGTGCTGCGCAGGCACCCGTTCATGCAGGCGACCTTGAGTGACGACGATTTGAGTGTGAATTTTGCCGACCACACCCGCGAGACCGACCGTGTCGCGGTGGTGGTGACCGCCCCCTTGACCACCGATGAAGCTTGGGTGGCTTTTGAGCCAGGGCGCTTGTACACCTTTGAAGAGGGCGATTTGAACCCGTGAGCGAGGTTTAAGCCAATGCGGCCTCAACCGCATCCACGAACAAGGCGGCCACATCGCAGCCCATTTGGTCGGTGATTTCTTGAAAGCAAGTGGGGCTGGTGACATTGATTTCCGTCAGGCTGTCGCCAATGATGTCCAGCCCAACCAGCATCAAACCGCGCGCCAACAAGATCGGGCCCAAAACCTCTGCGATTTCGCGGTCGCGCTCAGACAGGGGTTGCGCCACCCCTTTGCCGCCTGCGGCCAAGTTGCCACGCACTTCACCCCCTTGCGGAATGCGGGCCAAACAAAACGGCACGGGCTTGCCCCCAATCAACAACACGCGTTTATCGCCTTTGGCAATGCCTGGCAAAAACTTTTGCACCATCACCGTTTGCTGACCACCTCGGTTGAGTGTTTCAACAATGGCGCCCAAATTCAAGCCATCGGCGCCGACTTTGAAAATGCCCATGCCGCCCATGCCGTCCAAGGGCTTCAAGATGATGTCGCCATGCTGGGCGTGGAACTCGCGGATATCGGCTTCGCTGCGGGTCACCAGTGTCGGTGCGATGAACTGGGGGAACTCGAGAATCGCCAGTTTTTCGGGGTGGTTGCGCAAGGCCGCAGGGCTGTTGAAAACCCGCGCGCCTTCACGCTCGGCTTGGCCCAGTAAATGGGTCGCGTAAAAGTACTCGCTGTCAAACGGTGGGTCTTTGCGCATCACCACCGCGTCAAAATCTTTCAGCGCGGCGCGTTGCTGCGCAGTGGTGTTGAACCAATCATCGGGCTGTCCGGTCAAGGTGATCTCGCGCACTTGGGCGGTCACCGCTTCGCCTTGTTGCCAACGCACATCGGTCATCTCACACGTGGCAATTTTGTGGCCGCGTTTTTGTGCTTCACGCATCATCGAAAACGTGGTGTCCTTGTAGATCTTGAAGGATTCCAGCGGGTCGGCAACAAAGAGTATTTTCATGTGAGGCATTGTAGGGGGGCACTCTTGAGGTTGTCTTGAGCGGGGTTGTGTGTGACGGGGTTCACTCTGCAGCTGGGTGCGTGGCGGCAAGCTGATTGGCTGATTCGGCTGAATAGACTGAGTCGGCTGAATCAGGGGGCGGCAGACGGCGGCGGCCCCGCCACGATGTGCAGTTCGGCAGGAGCGCATCGCACAGAGAGCGAGGCCGCCACGCCGAGATATTCGCCATCTGCAGCCACGGGCACACCTGGCGGGCAGATGATGCGCAACTCTCGATAAGGGCGAGTCTGCACCAAAGGATGCCCGAGGTGCCTGCCGGTCATCAAGCGGGGCAACATCAAAGAAGCCCCGGCGGCCGAAAAAGGGCCCGCCAACAACAAGTCAAGTTGACCATCGTTCATTTGGGCCTGCGGCACAGCGGGCAAGCCAGAGCCGTAAGTGGGTGTGTTCAGGCTCGACAAAAACAAAGCGGGACCCTCTGTCAGTGTGGTGCCGTCAACCTGCACGCTGAGGGGCCAATGCTGCAGTTGAACCAACTCTTGCAAGGTGGCCCAAAGATAGCGCGGTAAGCCTTGCAACCAGCGCGGCCCCCGCAATGCACGAAGGGCCACGGCCGAATCAAAGCCCACCGTCAGGCTTGATAAAAATGGCAAATCGTGCCTGACCCCTTGCAGATCGGTCCAGCTCACATGACCGACGTCGACGGCTTGGGCCGGGGCCTGCAAGGCGTGTTGCAAGGTGGTTTGCCAAGACAGCCCGTGCAGGCCCAACGCCCGTGCACTGTCGTTGCCACTGCCCATCGGCACCAAGCCCATGGTCAACTCTCTGGCCAAAATGGCCGGTAACCACCGGTTGATGGTGCCATCGCCACCCACCGCCACCACGCGGCTGCCGCGAGGTTGCGCGCGCAGCAAAACCAAACTTTTTTGCAAGTTGAGGGGGGCCGCCAAGGTGCATTCGGGAGCGTGCTGGTGCAGCCAGTTTTCGATGTCAGAGAAGCACTTGGCCGAACGCCCACCGCGCGATTGTGGGTTGAGCAGAACCAGCGTCATCGCTTTTATTGAAAGGCCACTTCGGCAAAACTGCGCAGCTTGCGACTGTGCAGTTGTGCTGGACCCGCGGCGCGCAGCAACTCGAGCGCACGAATGCCAATTTGCAAGTGCTGGTTCACGCGCTCGCGGTAGAAGTGGTTGGCCATGCCGGGCAATTTGATCTCGCCATGCAAAGGCTTGTCACTGACGCAGAGCAAGGTGCCGTAAGGCACCCGAAACCTGAAACCATTGGCGGCAATCGTGGCGCTTTCCATGTCCAGAGCCACTGCACGGCTTTGGCTAAATCGGCGCTGCGGGGTGTTGTCGGGCAGCAGTTCCCAATTGCGGTTGTCCGTGCTGGCCACCGTACCCGTGCGCATGAGGCGCTTGAGCTCGGCGCCATGGCAGCCGGTCACATCAGACACCGCCCGCTCCAATGCCACCTGAACCTCGGCCAACGCAGGAATGGGGACCCACAAGGGCAGCTCTTCGTCCAGCACATGGTCTTCGCGCACATAGGCGTGCGCCAACACATAGTCGCCCAGTTGTTGCGTGGTGCGCAGGCCCGCGCAGTGGCCCAGCATGAGCCAGCTGTGGGGGCGCAACACGGCAATGTGGTCGGTGATGGTTTTGGCGTTGGCCGGGCCAACGCCGATGTTGACCATGGTGATGCCACTGTGGCCTTCGCGCACCAAGTGGTAGCCCGGCATTTGCGGCAAGCGTGGGGGCGCAGCACCGAGCGAATCTTCAGGCTCTGGGCTCAAGCCCACGCGCCGGGTGATCACATTGCCGGGCTCGACAAAGGCCACATAAGGGCTGTCGGGCTTGGCCATTTCGGCGCGGCCAAGCGCAATGAATTCGTCGATGTAGAACTGGTAGTTGGTGAACAACACAAAGTTCTGAAAATGCACCGGGTTGGTACCGCTGTAGTGCCGCAAACGGTGCAGCGAATAATCAATGCGGGGGGCATTGAACAAGGCCAATGGCGCGGGCTGGCCCGGTGCGGGCTCGTAGGTGCCGTTGGCAATGCCATCGTCCATGGCCGTCAGGTCGGGCAGGTCAAACACTTCGCGCATCAAGGTGCGGCGCTCGGCGCTCATCTCGCCCTCAATGTGGTCGTTTTCGGCAAACGAGAAGTGCACCGGAATGGGCAACTGGCTGGTGCCCACTTCAAGCGCTACGCCATGGTTGGCCAACAACAACGAAAACTGCTGGCGCAGGTAAAACGCAAACAGGTCAGGTCGGGTGAGGGTGGTTTCGTAACGTCCAGCGGTGGCCACAAAGCCGTAGCTCAGCCATTCGGTCTCTTGGCTTTTGGGCGGGACCCATCCGGTGGTGGTTTGCAGGCGCACAAACGGGTAGCAGGCGCGCACTTTGTCGACCATCGGCTCGCCTGCCACATAACGCCGCATGGCCTCGCGCAGGTGGCTCAGGCCTTGGTCGTAAATGGCCTGAACCCGCTGCAAGGCAGCATCGGCGTTGTCAAACACTTCAGGGGCAATGAAAGGGGTAGGTCTTTGCATGGCCACATTGTGCACATCTTGAATTCTTTTTATGACTGGCATTTTGGGGTCGTCGAGTCTGACTTTGGCCAGACTCGCCGTGATGGCAGAAGGGCCATCACATGTTGCGCCGGTACTGGCCACCCACCTCAAACAAGGCGTTGGTGATCTGACCCAGTGAGCACACCCGCACCGCGTCCATCAGCACCTCAAACACGTTGCTGTTGTCGATGACGGCTTGCTGCAAGCGTTTGAGCATGTCAGGAGATTCGCCGGCATGGCGCTTGTGGAAGTCTTGCAGGCGCTGTAGTTGCGACTGCTTTTCTTCTTCGGTCGAGCGGGCCAATTCCAGGCTTTCCAAAACTTCATCGCCCTTGGGGTTGCGGAAGGTGTTGACGCCAATGATGGGCAACTCACCGGTGTGCTTGAGCATCTCGTAGTGCATGGATTCGTCTTGAATCTTGCCGCGTTGGTAGCCGGTTTCCATGGCCCCCAAGACGCCGCCGCGCTCAGCGATTTTTTCAAACTCGGCCAGCACCGCTTCTTCCACCAATTCGGTCAATTCGTCGATGATGAAAGCGCCTTGGTTGGGGTTTTCGTTTTTCGCCAAACCCCATTCGCGGTTGATGATCATCTGTATCGCCATGGCGCGGCGCACCGAGTCTTCGGTGGGCGTGGTGATGGCTTCGTCAAAGGCGTTGGTGTGCAGGCTGTTGCAGTTGTCGTAGATTGCGATCAGCGCTTGCAGCGTGGTGCGGATGTCGTTGAACTGAATTTCTTGTGCGTGCAGCGAACGGCCTGATGTTTGGATGTGGTATTTCAGCTTTTGGCTGCGCTCGTTCGCGCCGTATTTTTCTTTCATGGCCACCGCCCAGATGCGGCGCGCCACGCGGCCCAGCACGGTGTACTCGGGGTCCATGCCGTTGCTGAAGAAGAAGCTCAGGTTGGGCGCAAAGTCGTCGATGTGCATACCGCGCGCCAAATACGCTTCTACAAAAGTGAAGCCGTTGCTTAGCGTGAAGGCCAGTTGGCTGATCGGGTTGGCCCCCGCTTCGGCGATGTGGTAACCCGAGATGGACACGCTGTAGAAATTGCGCACGTCGTGGTGCACAAAATATTGCGCAATGTCGCCCATGACCTTGAGCGAAAACTCGGTGCTGAAGATGCAGGTGTTTTGCCCTTGGTCTTCTTTCAAAATATCGGCCTGCACCGTGCCGCGTACATTGGCCAACACCCATTCTTTGATCTTGGCGATTTCGGTGTCGGTGGGTTCGCGGCCGTTTTCAGTTTTGAATTTGTCGATGTTTTGGTCGATGGCCGTGTTCATGAACATGGCCAAGATGGACGGAGCAGGGCCGTTGATGGTCATCGACACGCTGGTGGTGGGGTTGCACAAGTCAAAGCCCGAGTAAAGCACTTTCATGTCGTCGAGCGTGGCCACGTTGACGCCTGAGTTGCCGATCTTGCCGTAAATGTCTGGCCGCAAATCGGGGTCGTTGCCATACAGCGTGACCGAGTCAAAGGCGGTGGACAAGCGCTTGGCAGGCAGGCCCTCGCTCACCAATTTGAAGCGGCGGTTGGTGCGGAAAGGGTCGCCCTCGCCGGCAAACATGCGGGTTGGGTCTTCGCCCTCGCGCTTGAAGGCAAAGGTGCCTGAGGTGTAGGGGTAGCTGCCGGGCACGTTGTCCAGCATCAGCCACTTCAAGATCTCGCCGTCGTCTTCGTACTTGGGCAGGGCCACCTTGCGGATGGTGGTGCCGCTGAGCGAGCGTGTGGTCAATGCAGTGCGAATTTCTTTGTCGCGGATTTTCACCACGTACTCGTCGCCGGCATAGGCTTGTTGCATGTCGGGCCATTGGGCCAACAGTTTGCGGGCGGTAGGGTCTTGCGTTTGCTCGCGTGACACGGCCAGGTCAATCGCTGCTTCGGCTGCTTTGGCGCGCCCCGACTTGCCCACTTCGAGCATGCGGGCGGCGGCGCGCAGTTGTTGAATTTCGCGGGCCAAGCGCGACTGCTCCACGGCGCGCTTTTTGTAGCCACGCACGGTGTCACTGATTTCGGCCAAATAGCGGGTGCGAGCCGAAGGCACGACAGGGTTTTGGTGCGTGCTGTGGCGCACATTCACCACGGGCAATCGGCCTGCTGTGGTGGTCATGCCCAGTTCGGCCAAGCGTTGTTTCAGGGCTTGGTAAAGCGCTGTCACGCCGTCATCGTTGAAGCGCGCAGCCATGGTGCCAAACACCGGCATTTGTTCGGGCGAAACGGTCCAGCACTCTTTGTTGCGCTGCACTTGTTTGGCCACGTCGCGCAGTGCGTCGCTGGCGCCTTTGCGGTCAAATTTGTTGATGGCCACAAACTCGGCAAAGTCCAGCATGTCGATTTTTTCAAGCTGGCTGGCCGCCCCAAACTCGGGGGTCATCACATACATGGGCACATCCACATGCGGGACGATGGCCGCATCGCCTTGGCCAATGCCAGAGGTCTCAACCACGATCAAGTCAAAACCGGCAACTTTGCAAGCGGCCACCACGTCGGGCAGCGCAGCTGAAATTTCAGAGCCAAAATCGCGTGTGGCCAACGAGCGCATGAAAACGCGCGGGCCGTTGGACCACGGGCTGATGGCGTTCATGCGGATGCGGTCACCCAACAGGGCGCCGCCACTCTTGCGGCGCGAGGGGTCGATCGAAATCACAGCCACCCGCAGCGCATCGTCTTGGTCCAGTCGCAAACGGCGAATCAACTCGTCGGTGAGCGAAGATTTGCCCGCGCCACCCGTGCCGGTGATGCCCAACACGGGTACTTTCGTTTGGGCGGCTTGCTGGCGCACTGCGGCCAGCAACGTGGCCTCCAGCGCAGGCGGTTTGTTGGGGTTTGTGGTCGCGGCTTGGCCGTTTTCAATGGCCGTGATGAGTTGGGCCAAAGCCCGCCAGTTCATCTCGCCGTGGCCCTGAATCGCCTCGATGGATTTGGGGGCCAACGCGCTGAAGTCTTGGTCGCAGCGCATGACCATCTCGCCAATCATGCCGGCCAAGCCCATTTTTTGACCATCTTCTGGGCTGAAAATGCGCACGCCGTGGTCGGCCAGCATGCGAATCTCGGACGGCACAATCACCCCCCCGCCGCCGCCAAAGACCCGAATGTGCTCGCCGCCCCGGGCTTTCAGCAGTTCCACCATGTATGTGAAGTACTCGTTGTGTCCGCCTTGGTAAGAGCTGATGGCAATGCCTTGCGCGTCCTCTTGAAGGGCTGCGGTCACCACTTCATCGACCGATCGGTTGTGACCCAAATGGATGACTTCAGCGCCCATGCTTTGCAAGATGCGGCGCATGATGTTGATGGCGGCATCGTGCCCATCAAACAAACTGGCGGCGGTGACGAAGCGGACTTTGTTGGTCGGGCGGTACTCGGCCAAAGCTTTGAATTCAGCGGACAGATCGGTCATGGTTGTCTCTTGGTGCGTGTGTTTGACGTTGACGTAAACGTCAATCAAGAGACGCATCTTAATCGCTACCGGCTTTCCTGTCACTGACGCTTTTGCTGGGGCAAAATGCGACCGAAAAGTTATCATTCAGCCCCAACTTAAAGGAACCCTTCATGACGACCTCTCCCAGCTCTTTGCCAACGGGTGTGCAAGCCGCTGCTGGTTACGCCGGTGACATCAGCCCTGCCATGGCCTGGGCATGGGTGCAAGCGGGCGAGGCGGAGTTGGTGGACGTGCGCAGCGATGCCGAGCGTGCTTGGGTGGGTTTTGTGCCTGGTGCCCATGCACTGGCTTGGAAGCAATGGCCCGGCATGGCCCCGAACCCGGCTTTTGATGCGGGGGTGCAGGCCTTGGGCGCCAGTGGCAAAAAGTTGGTGTTGTTGTGCCGAAGCGGCGTGCGCTCTATTGCCGCCGCCCAGCGCGCCACCGAGCTGGGCTTGCAGGCTTACAACATCTTGGAAGGCTTTGAGGGCGACCCGAATGCCGATGCGCACCGTGGCTTAACCGGGGGATGGCGCTTTCGCGGGTTGCCTTGGCAGCAAAACTGAGCGGCAAGCCAGGGCCTGACCCTTGTGTGACGCAGGCGTTCGTGGGTGAGCGATAGACTGAGGCCATGAATTCACCTGTTCAACAGTTGCTCAGCCGCATCGAGGGCAAGCGAGAAGAGGTCACGGCCCTGACGCAAGACTTGGTGCGCATTCCCACGGTGAATCCGCCGGGCGATGCCTATGAAGCCTGTGCGCACTTCATTGGCGAGCGATTGGCCAAAAAAGGCTTTGCCGTCGAGTATGTCCGGGCCCATGGCGCGCCCGGGGACAGCAACAGCCATCCCCGCACCAATGTGGTGGCTCGCTGGCAAGGAGCGGGCGCAGGAGAGTGCGTGCATTTCAACAGCCACATCGATGTGGTCGAAGCCGGACCGGGCTGGACGGTCGATCCCTTTGCCGGTCATGTGGCGCAAGGCCGGGTGTATGGGCGCGGCACCTGCGACATGAAGGGCGGCTTGGCCGCCAGCATCATCGCCTGCGAATCCTTGATTGAATCGGGCTTGTCAATTCCCGGCGCCTTGGAAATCAGTGGCACGGTAGACGAAGAGTCCGGTGGCTTTGCCGGTGTCGGCTATTTGGCCGAGCGGGGCTATTTCAGCAAACCGCGTGTGCACCATGTGATCATTCCAGAACCTTTGGGGGTGGACCGCATTTGTCTGGGTCACCGGGGCGTGTGGTGGGGCGAGGTGGAGACGCGCGGGCGCATTGCGCATGGCTCGATGCCTTTTTTGGGTGACAGTGCGATCAACCACATGAGCGCGTTCATCCATCTGCTGGAAACGCAACTGCAACCCAAACTGAAAGGGCGCCAAACCGCCGAACCTGTGGAGCCCCCGGGTGCAAGGGTGAGCACACTCAACATCAACAGCATTCATGGCGGTCAGGTGGAGCAAAGCTACGCCACCGATGCGCGAGGTTGGCCTATGGCACAAACGCCGGCACCTGTGGTGGCGCACAGCTGCCGCACGGTGCTCGATCGGCGCTTCATTGCAGAAGAAAACCTCGAAGCCGTGAAGCAAGAAATTGTCGACATGTTGGACGAGCTCAAACGCACGCGCCCCGGCTTTGACTATGCGGTGCGCGACATCATGAGTTTTGTGCCCACCGCCACACCCCAAGATGCCCCGGTGGTAGACGCCACGGCCAGAGCCATTGCGCGGGTTTTAGGCCGTGAGCCCAGCTACATTGCCAGCCCGGGCACTTATGACCAAAAGCACATCGTGCGCACCGGCAAGTTGCAAGACTGTATTGCCTATGGACCAGGCATCTTGGATTTGGCGCACCAACCCGACGAATATGTGGGCATTCAGGAGTTGGTGGATTCAGCCAAGATCATGGCCTTGGCGTCGCTCGACCTGACGGGTTGGACGCGGGCGCAGGCCTGACCGACTGCGGGTTTTCCTGGGTCATCGACCCAAGGCCTGTCGGGTTCAGGCCTTGAAAGTCATTATCATCCGGGCATGACTTTTTTAGCTCTTGACGTCGGCAACACCCGACTCAAGTGGGCGCTTTATGAGCGCCCACATCCGGACGCCGCGCTGTTGGCCCATGGCGCGGAGTTCTTGGAAAACATCGACCGCCTCGCTGAAGGACCTTGGGCCAGTTTGTCTGAGCCCGCCTTCATGCTGGGTTGCGTGGTGGCGGGAGATGCCATCAAACGCCGTGTGCAAGAGCAAATGGAAATCTGGGATATTTATCCGCAATGGGTGGTCCCCAGTGCCGCTGAAGCCGGATTGACCAATGGCTACGACCACCCCAGCCGACTGGGTGCGGACCGTTGGGTGGCCATGATTGGGGCCCACCGCCGCATGTTGGCGTATGGCGGTTCGCCGCGCCCCTTGGTGGTGGTCATGGTGGGCACGGCAGTGACGGTGGAGGCGATCGATGCCGAGGGCCGATTTTTGGGCGGCTTGATTCTTCCAGGACACGGCATCATGCTGCGCGCCCTCGAGTCGGGCACTGCTGGTTTGCACGTGCCCACAGGCGAGGTCACCGCATTCCCCACCAACACCAGCGATGCGCTGACCAGTGGAGGCACTTATGCCATTGCCGGGGCCTGCGAGCGCATGGTGCAACACCTGCGTGAACACACCGGGCAAGAGCCGATGTGTGTGATGACGGGCGGTGCGGGCTGGAAAATGGCCCCGAGCATGTCGGTGCAATTTGAGTTGGTCGACAACCTGATTTTTGACGGCTTGTTGGCCTTGGCGGCACAACGCCACACTTAAATGCAGGTGTCCGACTGGCCTGTCTCAGCGCTCGGCTGAGCCGTAGGCTGCGGTCAAACTTTGCAAATGCGTTTGTAAGTCGGGGCTGGCCATGTAGGGCGTGAGCAGGGCCAACACGTGTTGCGCGCCACGAGTCAAGGCCAAGCTGGCGTTGGCCGGCTCCATGGCTTGGCGAGGGTTGCGCACATATTCATAGCTCAACCAATAAGTCACCATCACCGACATGCTGGCTGAGAGGGTTTCGATGCTGTCCGGGTCGATGCGCATCAGGCCCGCGCCAGCCAAAGACTCCAGCATCAAACGGAACGCATGGGTTTTTCGCTCCAGCACCGCATGAAAATGCGTCTCCAAGTGCCGGTTACCGGACAACAGGTTGTTCAGATCGCGGTACAAAAACCGGTGGTTCCAAATCTGTTCAAACAACGAGTGCAGAAAAAACCAAGCGTCTTCGATGTCTTTCACATCGACTGCCGCATCCAGCAAGCCCAACATGGCGCTTTCGTACTGGTCAAAGAGTTGGTTGACCAGCGCGTCTTTGGACGGGAAGTGGTAGTACAGATTGCCCGGACTGATGTTCAGTTCAGACGAAATCAGCGTGGTCGAGACGTTGGGTTCGCCAAACCGGTTGAACAGTTGCAGCGTCACCTCGGCAATGCGTTCGGCGGTGCGGCGTGGGGCTTTTTTGGCCATAACGGATAGCAGATGTCGTTGGTGCGCTCAACCTGAACGGTTTATTTCGCGGCCTTGTTTTTGGCGACCGTCTTAGCTGGACGCGTGGCCTTGGCCGCAGGTTTGCGTACCGTCTTGGTGGGGGCCGCTGCAGGTTGGGGCTTGCCCAAACCCGACAACGCCGCCAACTGCGCTTCGAGTTGTGCCACGCGGTCGTTCAGCACCTGAATGTCCAACAACGTGGGCATGCCCAAGCGGTGCAGCGCTTTGGCCACACGGTCTTCAAACAGGTGTTCCAGTTTGTCTACACGCACCGAGGTTTGCTGACCAAAATCGCTGGCCATGTGGGACAAGCGCTCGGTCGCTTCGTGCAGGCGTTGTTGTGCCTCGGCTTGGCTTTTTCTTTGGAAGGCCAGCCCATCATTGACCAAGGCTTCGATGGCCTTGCTGCCTTGCTCTTGGGCTTTGGCCATGGCGCCCAAACCCGCCAGCCAAACGTGCTGCACAGGGGGCGTAGGCGAGTCTGTTTGGGGCGATGCGGCAGTTTTGCTGCGGGGCGTGTCGGTTGATTTGGCCATGCTGATCTTCCTGTTCAAGTGGTCACTTTACCTGCGCACTTTACCCGTGATTGGCCGCATTGCTTCTAAAATCGCTGCCATGTGGCGCAACGTCCCGTGGTGCCCGCCTGATCACTCACCTCATGACCCTTCTTGTTACCGGCGGCGCCGGGTTCATTGGCGCCAACTTTGTGCTCGATTGGCTGGCCTCTGGCCACGAGACGGTCATCAACTTGGACAAGCTCACCTACGCCGGCAACCCAGAAACCTTGGCCAGCTTGCAAGGTGATGTGCGGCACCAGTTGGTGCAGGGCGACATTGGCGACAGCGCTTTGGTGAGCCGCTTGTTGGCCGAACACCAGCCCCGCGCGGTGGTCAACTTTGCGGCCGAGAGCCATGTCGACCGTTCCATTCATGGCCCGGGCGAGTTCATAGAGACCAACATCGTGGGCACCTTCCGACTGCTGGAGTCGGTGCGCGGTTATTGGACCGCGCTGCCTGAGGCTGACAAAGCCGCCTTTCGCTTTTTGCATGTCTCGACCGACGAGGTGTACGGCTCATTGGCCAAGGGCGACCCGGCCTTTGCCGAAACCAACCGGTATGAACCCAACAGCCCCTACAGCGCGAGCAAGGCGGCGTCTGACCATTTGGTCCGCGCTTGGCACCATACCTATGGTCTGCCGGTGCTCACCACCAACTGCAGCAACAACTACGGGCCGTACCACTTTCCAGAAAAACTCATTCCGCTGATGATCGTGAATGCCTTGGCGGGCAAACCTCTGCCGGTTTACGGGGATGGCATGCAAATCCGTGACTGGCTGTATGTGAAAGACCATTGCAGCGCCATTCGCCGGGTGCTGGAGGCCGGGCGTTTGGGCGAGACCTACAACGTGGGCGGCTGGAATGAAATGCCCAACATCGAGATCGTGCAAACCATCTGCCGGCTGTTGGATGAAATGCGCCCCAAAGCCGATGGGGGCAGTTATGCCAGCCAGATCACCTATGTCACCGATCGCCCGGGCCACGACCGCCGCTACGCCATCGATGCCCGCAAACTCGAAGCCGAGTTGGGCTGGAAACCGGCCGAGACTTTTGAGACCGGCATTCGCAAAACCGTCGAGTGGTACTTGGCCAACCCCGAGTGGGTGCAGCATGTGCAAAGTGGCGCCTACCGTGAGTGGGTGCAAAAACAATACAGCGCCGCATGAAAATTCTCCTGCTCGGTAAAAACGGACAAGTGGGCTGGGAATTGCAGCGCAGCTTGGCCCCGTTGGGCACGGTGCTGGCACTGGATCGCCACAGCCACCCACACAACCGCACCGATGACACTGCCGACTATTGTGGTGACCTGAGCCAACCCGAGCGCTTGGCGCAAACGGTACGCACCTACCAGCCCGATGTCATCGTCAATGCCGCAGCCCACACAGCGGTCGACAAAGCCGAGAGCGAGCCCGAACTGGCCCGCACGGTGAACGCATTGGCCCCTGCGGCATTGGCCCAAGCCGCTGCTGAAGTGGGGGCTTGGCTGGTGCATTACTCGACCGACTATGTGTTCAATGGCGCGGGTGATCGGCCTTGGCAAGAAGGCGATGCCACCGGTCCGCTCAGCGTTTACGGGCACACCAAACTCGAAGGTGAACAAGCCATTCTGGCCAGTGGTTGCCGGCATCTGATCTTGCGCACCAGTTGGGTCTATGCCGCCCGCGGTGGCAACTTTGCCAAGACCATGCTGCGTTTGGCCGCCGAGCGAGAGCGCCTGACGGTGATTGACGACCAATGGGGGGCGCCGACCGGCGCCGATCTGATTGCCGATGTCACCGCCGTCGCCATTCGCAGCGCCCTGCAACAGCCCGATTTGTCTGGCGTGTACCACTTGGTTGCGGGTGGCCAAACCACATGGCACGGCTATGCCAGCCACGTGGTGGGCCAAGCCCGACTCATCAAACCAGACATCGGTCTGAAGGTGCGCGAGATTGCGCCTGTGCCGACCTCGGCATTTCCGACACCAGCCCAGCGGCCACTCAACTCGCGCCTGAACACAGGCAAATTGCAACAGGCCTTTGGCGTGGTTTTGCCCCCTTGGCAACAAGGCGTGGACCGCCTGCTGGCCGAGATCCTTTGAGGGTCATAGGCTTGCGGCACAATCTGTTTTGCTGTTGACTTTTTCCAGACTTTTCACATGACCGCCCCCACCCCAAATCCCACTGTTGCGCCGCACGACCAAGCCCTGATCTTGGCGCAGGCCATGCCCTACATCCGCAAGTACCACGGCAAAACCTTGGTCATCAAGTACGGTGGCAACGCCATGACCGATCCGGCTTTGCAGCAAGCGTTTGCCGAAGATGTGGTCTTGCTCAAACTGGTCGGCATGAACCCCGTGGTGGTGCACGGGGGTGGACCGCAAATTGAAACCGCCTTGAAACGCTTGGGTAAAAAGGGCGAGTTCATTCAGGGCATGCGCGTGACCGATGCCGAGACCATGGAAGTGGTGGAGTGGGTGTTGGGCGGCGAAGTGCAGCAAGACATTGTGGGCATGATCAACCGCGCGGGCGGCAAGGCTGTTGGCCTGACCGGCCGCGATGGCGGCCTGATTCGCGCCAAAAAACTGCGCTTGGTGGACAGCCAAGACCCCAACAAAGAACACGATGTGGGCCAAGTCGGC
>JBJOIR010000038.1:0-19284 GCA_046047055.1 Pseudomonadota bacterium
TCTTCGCTCCAGAAAAAACTGGAAAAGTCTTGCACCCATTCAAAGTAACTGACGGTCACGCCGCCGGCATTGGCGATCACATCGGGCACGACCAAAATGCCGCGTTCGTGCAAGATGTCATCGGCCTCGGGCGTGGTGGGGCCGTTGGCGCCCTCAATCACCATGCGCGCTTGAATTTGGTGGGCGTTGGCCGCCGTGATTTGTTGCTCTAACGCAGCCGGGATCATGATGTCGCAAGCCACCCCCCAAAACGCTTCATCGGCCAGTGTTTCGGCGCCCTCAAAGCCCTTCACACTGCCGTGTGCCTCCACATGGCGCAACAGTGCCGGCACATCGAGTCCGGCGGCTTGGTAAACGGTGCCGCCGTGGTCTTGCACGGCGACCAGCGTGGCGCCGGCTTGGGCAAACAACTTGGCCGCAATGCCGCCCACGTTGCCAAACCCCTGCACCGCGATTTTGGCTTGGCCGATGTCCAGCCCAATGTGTTGCGCGGCCTCTTGCCCGACGGTGAACACGCCGCGCCCTGTAGCTTCGCGCCGGCCCAATGAGCCCCCCAAGGCGATGGGCTTTCCGGTGACCACGCCCGAGGACGTGGCCCCTTCGTTCATGGAATAGGTGTCCATCATCCACGCCATGATTTGTTCGTTGGTGTTCACGTCGGGCGCGGGAATGTCTTTGGTGGGGCCGATGACGATGCCGATCTCGCTGGTGTAGCGTCGCGTCAAACGCTCCAACTCGCCGCGAGAGAGGGTTTTGGGGTCGACCCGAATACCGCCTTTGGCACCGCCAAAAGGCAAGTTGACCGCCGCATTTTTGACCGACATCCAGGCCGACAAGGCCATCACCTCGGACAGCGTCACATCTTGGTGAAAGCGCACGCCGCCTTTGCCCGGGCCACGGCTGGTGTTGTGCTGCACGCGGTAGCCCTCAAAGTGCGCCATGGTGCCGTTGTCCAACTCAATCGGCACGTCCACAATCAGCATCCGCTTGGGCCTTTTCAGGGTTTCAACCCAACGCGACAAAGAACCCAAATAGGGCGTGACGCGGTCGACTTGTTGCAGGTAAATACCCCAAGGGCCAAGGTGCTCGGGGTCGAGGTAAGAGGGCAGTGCATGGCTTTTGGCCAGCGGATTTGCAATAACGTGGGGCATGGGGTGTCGCCTGGTGGATGCTGACGGGTTGTCAGTACTGTGCATCGTAGGTCGGGCAGCACTTGCCGTCCAAGGCGAATGGGTTGTCAGGTGATGTGTTTGGCGCATAACGCGGAGCCTCCACAAAAACACACCTGCCTGTAAAATAAGCACCTTCAGCCGACCCCGTGGCAGGGCGGTTCTGGCGCCAACTGCGCCCTTTTTTGGCCTTCATTCGAGGCGGAATTTTCATGCTTTACCCTCAAGAATTCGATGTGATCGTGGTCGGCGGCGGCCATGCCGGTACAGAAGCCGCGTTGGCGGCCGCACGCATGGGCTGTAAAACTCTTTTGCTCAGCCACAACATTGAAACTCTGGGCCAAATGAGCTGCAACCCCTCGATTGGCGGCATTGGCAAAGGCCACTTGGTCAAAGAGGTCGATGCCTTGGGCGGGGCCATGGCCTTGGCCACAGACGAAGGGGGCATTCAGTTTCGCATCCTGAACAGCTCGAAAGGCCCGGCGGTACGCGCCACGCGCGCCCAAGCCGACCGCATTTTGTACAAAGCGGCCATTCGGCGCATGCTCGAGAACCAGCCCAATTTGTGGTTGTTTCAACAGGCGGTGGACGACCTGATGGTGGAGGGCGACCGGGTGGTGGGCGCGGTCACACAAGTGGGCATACGGTTCCGTTCGCGCACGGTGGTGTTGACGGCCGGCACTTTTTTGGATGGCAAGATCCATGTGGGCTTGCAAAACTATGCGGCGGGTCGGGCCGGAGATCCACCGGCCGTGAGTTTGTCGGCGCGCCTGAAAGAACTTAAATTGCCGCAAGGGCGACTGAAAACCGGCACGCCGCCCCGCTTGGACGGCCGCACCATCGACTTCAGCCAATGCTCAGAGCAGCCCGGCGACGGCGTGCCCGGCGGCATGAACCCCGACGCTGGGGTGCCGGTGTTCAGCTTCATGGGCCGAGCCGAGATGCACCCGCAGCAAGTGCCTTGCTGGATCACGCACACCAATGAGCGGACCCACGAGATCATTCGCTCGGGCTTTGACCGCAGCCCCATGTTCACGGGCAAGATCGAGGGGGTAGGCCCGCGTTATTGCCCCAGCGTAGAAGACAAAATCAACCGGTTTGCCGACAAGGACAGCCACCAGATTTTTCTCGAGCCCGAGGGCCTGACCACCCACGAGTACTACCCTAACGGCATCTCGACCAGTTTGCCGTTTGACATTCAATACGACTTGGTCCGGTCCATGAAGGGCTTGGAAAACTGCCACATATTGCGGCCCGGCTACGCCATTGAATACGACTACTTTGACCCTCGCGCACTGAAAAACAGTTTTGAAACGCGCCAGATCAACGGGTTGTTTTTTGCGGGCCAAATCAACGGCACCACCGGCTACGAAGAGGCCGCGGCACAGGGCTTGTTTGCCGGCATCAACGCGGCGCTGCAATGCCGAGGTGAGGGGGCTTGGACGCCCGCCCGCGACCAAGCTTATTTGGGGGTTTTGGTGGACGACTTGGTGACCCAGGGCGTGACCGAGCCCTACCGCATGTTCACCAGCCGCGCCGAGTTCCGCCTGCAATTGCGAGAAGACAACGCCGACGACCGGCTGACCGAAGTGGGCCGCCAAATGGGCTTGGTTGATGACGCCCGTTGGGATGCTTTCAGCCGCAAGCGCGACGCTGTTTCACGTGAAACAGAGCGCCTGAAGTCGGTCTGGGTGAACCCCAGAAACCTGCCGGCCGAAGAGTCGGTGCGTGTTTTGGGCAAGGCCATTGAGCACGAACACAACCTGTTTGACCTGCTGCGAAGACCCAACGTGACTTACCAAGAGCTCATGACTTTGGACCAAGGTCGTCTGGCCAGCGGAGATGTTTCACGTGAAACGCTGGGCGACTTGAGCGCCTCGGTGATTGAGCAGGTGGAAATTGCGGCCAAATACTCGGGCTACATTGACCGCCAAAAAGGGGAGGTGGCGCGCGCCGCTTTCTATGAGCATTTGCGCTTGCCCGAAAGCCTTGACTACATGCAGGTTTCGGCATTGTCCATTGAGGCGCGGCAAAAGCTGGCCAAGCACCGGCCTGAAACCTTGGGTCAAGCCTCGCGCATTTCTGGCATCACGCCGGCCAGCGTGTCGTTGTTGCTCATTCACCTGAAGAAGGGCGGCTTCAAGGGCTTCATGCAGACGGCAGAAGAAGGACAGTCTGCATGAGTGTTGATTTGGCGGCCGGCTTGAGTGCTGGCGTTCAGGCTCTGGGTTTGGGGTTGACTGCCGACCAACAACGGCGGTTGTTGGACTATGTGGCCATGATTCAAAAGTGGAACAAGGTCTACAACTTGACGGCCTTGCGCGACCCGGCCGACATGCTCACGCACCACCTTTTGGACAGCTTAACGGCCGTTGCGCCTTTGACTCGGCACACCCAAGGCTTGCCGATTCGGGTGTTGGATGTGGGCTCGGGCGGGGGTTTGCCTGGTGTGGTGTTGGCCATTTGCATGCCCGAGTTGTCGGTGACCTGTGTGGACACGGTGGCTAAAAAGGCCGCCTTTGTGCAGCAGGTGGCAGCGACACTCAAGTTGCCCAACTTGCGCGGTATCCATGCGCGGGTTGAGTCATTGACGGAGCCATACCAGGTGATCTGCTCGCGGGCCTTTGCTTCGTTGCCGGATTTTGTGACTTGGTCGCGCTCGGCTTTGGCCGAGGGCGGGGTTTGGATGGCCATGAAGGGCAAGCACCCGCAAGACGAAATGGCGGCCTTGCCGCCCGAGACCCAAGTGTTTCACGTGGAACCGCTGACCGTACCGGGCTTGGATGTCGAGCGCTGCATGGTCTGGCTGAGACCTGCCACAACCTAAGGCGGGTGTGTTCACGTGAAACACGCGCCAAACTGTTGATGCCAACAAGGGGGCTGTGTGGGTCAGCGGTAAGCATCACGTACACTCGCCATATTCCCCTGAAAGTCCTCACATGTTTGGTATCTCGGATTGCGGCGCATTTGCTGCGGCCTTTGTCCTGCTGTTGTTTTTGCCCGGACCGGGCAATTTGGCCCTGATCAGTTCGGCCAGCAAAGGCGGCTTGTCCGGTGGCTTGGCTTCGGTGCTGGGCTTGCTTTTGGGTGATCAGATTTTGTTGTGGCTCACAGTGGCGGGTCTGGCGGCGTTGCTCAAAAGCACCCCGTCGGTGTTCATGGCGTTGCAGTGGTTGGGCGCGGCCTATCTGGCTTGGTTGGGTTTTAAGATGGTCATGGCCAAGCCGGGAGAGGGGCCACAGATTCAAATCACGCCCGGCCATTATTTTCGAGAGACCCTGCTCATTACCTTGCTCAACCCCAAGGCGATCATGTTTTATTTTGCGTTTTTCCCGCAGTTCATCGACCCGGTCAAACACCAAGGGCTGCTGACTTTTGCGGTCATGGCGCTGACGATTGCGGTGCTGGGGTTTGTGTACTGTTTTGGGGTGGTGTTGATCACCCACACGATGGCCGAGCGATTTCGGGCCAACCCCCGATTAACGGGTGCGTTGCAAAAGTTGGCAGGGCTGTGTCTGATTGGCTTTGGCTTCAAGATGGTGATCGCCAAATAAGGCGCCCCCCTTCAACCCTTCTAATTATTGAAAGCATCACATGTTCTTTGGCATCTCTGACTATGGCGCTTTTGTCGCGGCGATTGTGTTGTTTTTGGCCATCCCTGGCCCGGGCAATTTGGCCTTGATCACCTCCACCAGCAAGGGCGGTTTGGCCGGTGGTTTGATGGCCACTTTGGGGGTGATCTTGGGCGACCAAGTGCTGATGTGGTTGGCGGTGGCAGGTGTGGCGGCGGTGTTGGCCAGTTACCCCGCTGCGTTCACGGCCATCCAGTGGATGGGCGCTTTGTATTTGGCCTGGTTGGGTTGGAAGATGTTGTCGGCCAAGCCGGGAGATTCGCCGGTGCTCAACATTCGGCCGCGCCAATTCCTGCAACAAGCCTTGGCCATCACCTTGCTGAACCCCAAAGCGATTGTGTTTTACATGGCCTTCTTTCCCTTGTTTGTTGACCCGAAAACGCATTTGGGCCTGGTCAGTTTTGCGGTCATGGCGGCCACCATTGCGGCCCTCACCTTGCTGTACGGTGTGGGCATGACGTTGTTGACGCATTTTTTGGCCGAGCGCATGCGCGCGAACCCTCTTGTGGGTCGCGTGCTTGAAAAGCTGGCAGGCATTTTTCTTGTGGGCTTTGGCATCAAGCTCGCCATCGCCAAATAAACGGGGCAGAACCAAATGGCCAAGATTTTTTGCATTGCAAACCAAAAAGGCGGTGTGGGTAAAACCACCACCACGGTGAATTTGGCTGCCGGTTTGGCCAAGGTCGGACAGCGTGTGTTGCTGGTGGACCTGGACCCGCAAGGCAACGCCACCATGGGTTCGGGCATCGACAAGCGACAACTTGAGCTGAGCGTTTACGACGTGTTGCTCGAGTCGGCCACCATTGCCGAGGCCGTGATCAAGGCCGAAAAATGCGGCTACGACGTGTTGAGCGCCAACCGAGAACTGGCGGGCGCTGAGGTCGAGTTGGTGCAACTCGAGCACCGCGACCAGCGCCTCAAAAATGCATTGGCAGTGGTCGATGCCGATTACGATTTTGTCTTGATCGACTGCCCACCTTCGCTGTCGATGTTGACCCTCAATGGCCTGTGCTCCGCGCACGGCGTGATTGTGCCCATGCAGTGCGAATACTTTGCGCTGGAAGGGCTGACCGACTTGGTCAACACCATCAAGCAAGTGCATGCCAATTTGAACAAAGACCTGAAGATCATTGGCTTGCTGCGCGTCATGTTTGACCCGCGCATCACTTTGCAAATGCAGGTCAGCGACCAACTCAAGGCCCACTTTGGCGACAAGGTGTTTGACACCGTGATTCCGCGCAATGTGCGGTTGGCCGAAGCGCCCAGTTATGGTTTGCCGGGCGTGGTGTTTGACGCATCGGCCAAGGGCAGCCAGTCTTATGTCGACTTTGCGCGCGAGTTGGTGGTGCGGGCCCCGACGCTCTGAGTGGCCACGCGTTTGCAGAGTACCCCATGACGCCCGTCGCTTCCAACCCTGCACCGCATGGCCTTACGCCCGAGGTCCGCATGCGCCATGCCGCTTCGGTGTTGCTTTTGCCGGGCTGGCAAGGCAGTGGCCCCGAGCATTGGCAAATGCGCTGGGCGCATCGGCACGGCTACACCGTGGTGGCACAAAACAACTGGATGCAACCTTTGCGCGGCGATTGGATGGCGCGCTTGGACGAGAGCGTGATCGATGCGCCGGGCCCGGTGGTTTTGGCCGCGCACAGCTTGGGGTGCATTTTGGTGGCCGCTTGGGCCAGCGTGTCCAGGCACACTGCGCGTGTGCGTGGGGCACTGTTGGTTGCGCCGGGAGACACCGAAGCCCCAGAGCTGAGTGACCGCTTGCCTGGTTGGTCGCCTATCGTGCGACAAGCGTTGCCGTTCAAAAGTATTTTGGTGGGCAGCCAAAACGACCCGTATTGCAGCGAGGCGCGTGCTCGCGCTTTGGCCCAAGATTGGCACGCCGACTGGATTGACATCGGGGCCGCTGGGCACATCAATGCAGATTCATCTTTAGGCGATTGGCCAGAGGGCCATGCGCTATTGCAAACCTTGTTGAAGGATTAACCATGGTCACTAAAAAACCCAAAGGCTTGGGCCGCGGACTGGAAGCGCTGCTGGGCCCCAAAGTGCAAGACGCACCAGCGTCCAATATGGCCGCAGAAACGGGCGTGCCGACCCAGCTCAAACTCGACCAAATGGTGCCCGGCATGTACCAGCCGCGCACCCGAATGGACGAAGGCGCTTTGTACGAATTGGCCGAGTCCATCAAGGCGCAAGGCATCATGCAGCCCATCTTGGTGCGCCAACTCACCGAGGGCGATAACGCCGGCAAATATGAAATCATTGCCGGTGAGCGGCGTTTTCGGGCGTCACATTTGGCCGGTTTGGAGTCGGTGCCGGTGTTGGTTCGCGACGTGCCCAACGAGGCCGCTGCCGCGATGGCGCTGATCGAAAACATCCAACGTGAAGACCTCAATCCACTGGAAGAAGCCCAGGGCTTACAACGCTTGATCAAAGAGTTTGGACTCACTCACGAAGCCGCGGCTCAGGCCGTGGGTCGCTCACGCAGTGCAGCCAGCAACCTGTTGCGTTTGCTGAATTTGGCCGAGCCCGTGCAGTCGATGTTGATGGCGGGCGATCTGGACATGGGCCATGCGCGGGCTTTGTTGTCACTGGACAAGGCGGCGCAAATCACCGCCGCCAATCAGATTGCGGCCAGAAAACTGTCTGTGCGCGAAGCGGAAAGTTTGGCCAAAAAACTCGGTGCCGAATTCAACTTGGTGCATCAAAAACCCAAGAAAGAAAAGTCGCGCGACATTCGCCGCGTCGAAGAAGAGCTGTCAGACTTGCTCATGGCCGAAGTCGAGGTACGTGTCAAAAAACGCGTCAAGCGATTGGGCAAGATCGAAGAGATGGGCGAGTTGTCCATTCAGTTCGGCTCGCTCGACGAGCTCAATGGCTTGATTGAAAAGCTGCGCGGTTGATGCCAAAGGGCCAATGTCCAAAATAGGATCGTCATTTTTCCGCTCCGGATTTGGTCCGGACGCCAGCTCAATGTTTGCGAGGAAAAACATCCTGTTGGTTTATCTGATGGCGGTGGGGGCCAGCTCGCTGCTTTTTTACCTGATTCCTCCGGGGTATTACGACCGAAACGCCAGCTTGCTCACCTCGGTCATCATGGTGTTGCTGGTACCGTTGGCATGGCAGAGTCGGTTTTTCACATTCGTGGTGCACACGGCCACGTTGGTGTCCTTTGTGTTGGTGACGTACGTTGCGACGCGGTCCGGCGGCATCAACTCGATGGCGGTGATTTGGCTCAATGTGTTGGCCTTGCCCGTGTTGCTGCTCTTGGGCCCATGGGCCACGCGGGTCTGGATGACCATCATTTTGGCGACGATTTTCGCGCTGTACTTGGGCGGCTTGAACGGATGGATCGATACCGATGTCAACATGGCCCGTCAGGCTGTCCCTTGGGCGGTGATGAACAGTGTGTTGGCTGCAGGAAACCTGATGCTGGGCGTGCGTTTGTATGAGCATTTGCATGAGCAGCAACTCAAGCAACTCGATGTGCGCAACGAAGAGCTCAAGGCCATGCACCAAGCCTTGCTCAGCGCGCAGGCGCACAAAGATGAATTTGTGGCAGCGGTGGGCCATGAATTGCGCACCCCCATGAATGCCATTTTGGGCTTCAATGGCGTACTGCGGCAGGAGCTGTCGGACCGTGCAGACCAGGTTGAAGTGGTCGACCACATTCGTCGCTCGACCAGCCATTTGTTGCAAGTGGTCAACGATATTCTGGATTTTTCACAACTCCAAGCTGGCCATTTGCAACTGCAGCCCCAAGAATTTGAACTGTCGTTGCTGATGCATGAGTTGCTGGACACCTTCAAAGACAAGGCCCAAGAAAAAGGCCTTCGCTTGAGTGGCAATCTGGATCCTTTGTTGCCATTCATCGTTCGCGCAGACCGGCAGCGCGTTTTGCAAATTTGTCGCAACCTGCTCGACAACGCTTTCAAGTTCACCGAACAAGGTGAGGTGGTGTTGAACCTTGTACATCAAGGCGACAGCTTGAGGTTTGAGGTGGCTGACACGGGGCGAGGCATTGCGCCGGCGCAGCAAGCACGGATATTCAGGCGCTTTGAGCATGCCGATTTGCAAACCCCAAGCGATCTCGCCGGCACAGGACTGGGCCTGTCCATTTGCGAAAAATTGGTGATGCTGCATGGCGGACAAATCGGCGTGGAGAGCACGTTGAGGCTGGGCACCAAGATGTGGTTTGAAATTCCGTTGCTCGCGGTGCAGCCTGTTCAAGCCTTGACCGAAACACGGCTGCCAGAGGCAACCAATTCAACCTTGCGCATTTTGGTGGTCGACGACAACGCGATGAACCTGATGGTCGCTCGCTTGCAATTGAAACAGTGTTGGCCGCAAGCCCACGTGGACGTGGCCAGCAGCGGGGCCGAGGCGCTGAAACTGCTGGAAGCGCAGGCCTTTGATGTGGCCCTGATCGACATGATCATGCCGGTGATGGATGGCATGCAATTGACCCAGCAGATTCGACAGCAATTTCCCGCCACGTCATCGCACATGCCGATTTTGGCTTTGACAGCCAATACCAACCCGATTGAACGCCAGCGGTGCCTCGATGCCGGTATGGACGATGTCCTCCACAAACCCATGGACCTGGAGCAGTTGGTTCGCGTGGTCACCCAGCATATTGCTCGCTTTAGGAGTCTTCATCGTGCATGACGACCATCCGTTGACGAGCTGGTTTGAGCAGGCCATAGCGCGCTTGCCCGTGGCTTTTCGCGAGGGCAAAAAGCCGTACGTTTTTTTCTTCGTGAGCCTGATGATCATGATGGTGCTTTTGTATGTGGCCATCAGCCCTTACCAAAATGCGTCGCCAATGCTCTTGTCGATGGCGGTTTTTCTGGCCGCTTTGTTGGCCTTGATCAACTACGGCATGCCGTTGACATGGGGGGTGCACTTGGGCACAGCTGCCGGCTTGGTGCTGTTGTGCTTTGCCGTTTGGCCAACCGGCGGTGTGTTTTCGCCTCGCGTGGCTTGGCTGATGATTTTGCCGATGACCCCGTTTTATGTGATCAATCGCCGTGCAGGCATTTTTTGGTTGTGCGTGGTGTGGGCGGCGCATTTGAGTTTGGCTTTGAGCAATTACCTCGGTCTTTTGCCGCCGTTTGAGTTGGGATTGGCCCAGGCCACATCGTCGTGGATCACCTTCAGCCTGGTCACGGGGGTGCTGATCATCATTCCGATGATTTATGACCGCTTGCATGTGAAGGCTGTGTCTCAGAGCATGCAGTACCAGCGCGAGTTGGAAATCAAACGCAGAGAACTCGAGCACACTTTGAAAATGCGGGAGAACTTCATCGCCACCGTGAGCCATGAGCTGCGCACCCCGATGAACGCCATTTTGGGTTTCAATGATTTGTTGCTGGACCGTGTGCAAGACAAGCCCGAAGCGCTGAAGGTGCTGAACCACACGCGCCAATCGGCCGACCACCTGATGACGGTGATCAACGACATCTTGGACTATTCACAACTGCAAGCAGGTCAGCTGGTGGTTCAGCCCGAGACCTTCGAGCTGCGCAAGATCACGGGGTATGCCTTTGATTTGTTCCGGCCCAAGGTCAAGAGCATGGTGTTGGATTACCGGTTTGAGCTCGATGACAACTTGCCGATGTGGGTGCACACCGATCGCCATCGGCTCATGCAGGTCCTGGTGAATTTGTTGGGCAATGCGCTCAAATTCACCCACCAAGGCTCGGTGGTGTTTAGGGTCCAGTGGGAAAACCCCGGGGTGTTGTTCTCGGTCACCGACACGGGCATTGGCATCGCCCCTGAACGGCACGCGCAAATTTTTAAACGCTTCAGTCAGGCCGACATGGGCATTCAGTCGCGCTACGGTGGCAATGGACTGGGCTTGGCCATCTCACAAAAACTCACACACCTGTTGGGTGGCGACATTGGCTTTGAAAGTGCATTGGGCCAAGGCTCACGATTTTGGTTGCGCTTGCCATTGAATGCGGCGCAAGCCCCGCAGCAAACTCCGCACACGCGCAGCCCCGCGGTGCAAACCGGCGACCAAGCTTGGCGTTTTTTGATTGTGGACGATCATCCGGTGAACCGCTTGTTGGTCAAAAAGGTATTGCAAAACGCTTGGCCGCACAGCACCATTTTGGAAGCATCAGAGGGCCAGCAAGCCTTGCAATGCCTGCGTGAACAAACGGTCGATTTGGTGTTGATGGACATGGTCATGCCGGTCATGGACGGCATTGCCGCGACGCGCGCTTTGCGTCAAGATTTTGCTGCGCCGGTCAATTCCTTGCCGGTTTTGGGTTTGACCGCCAATGTCAATGCGATCGACCTGGAGGCCTTCAGGCAGGCGGGTTTGAGCGATTTGATGCTCAAGCCGTTTGAGCCTGCGCAGTTGTGTGCCAAGGTCGAGCAGTGGCTGCTCACATCGAAAAAATCTTCCCCGGATTCATGATGTTGTGCGGGTCAAGTGCCCGTTTGATGGTGCGCATCATGTCCACAGCGCCTTCGCCCGTCTCGGTGCGCAAGAAATCCATCTTGTGCAGACCAATACCGTGTTCGCCGGTGCAGGTGCCGCCCAAGCGCAAAGCGCGGTTCACCAGTTGTTGGTTCAAGGCCTCAGCGGTCTCACACTCTTGGGGGTTGTTCGGGTCAATCAAATAGCCAAAGTGAAAGTTGCCGTCGCCCACATGGCCCACCAAGAAGTAAGGCAAGCCACTGTTGTCGGTTTCGGTCACCGAGTCCAGCAAGCAGTCGGCCAACTTGCTGATGGGCACGCAGGTGTCGGTGCTGATGGCGCGGCAACCGGGCTTGCTCTGAATGGCCGCAAAGTAGGCGTTGTGCCGTGCCGTCCACAGACGGGTGCGCTCTTCGGGGGTGGTAGCCCATTCAAACGCGTTGCCACCCAACTCGGAGGCGATGTCTTGAACGGTTTCGGCCTGTTCCTTCACGCCTGCGGGGGAGCCATGAAACTCCATCAGCAACATCGGTTCTTCGCGCAAGCCCAGCTTGGCGTAGTTGTTCACCATGCGCACGGTGTTGTGGTCGATCAATTCGACCCGTGCAATCGGCACGCCCAACTGAATGGTTTGGATCACGGTGTGCACCGCCGCCTCGATGCTGGGAAATGAGCAAATGGCGGCAGAAATGGCTTCGGGCAAGGGGTACAGGCGCACCGTCACTTCGGTGATCACGCCCAAGGTGCCTTCGCTGCCCACCATCAGGCGCGTCAGGTCGTAACCAGCACTCGATTTTTTGGCGCGGGTGCCGGTGCGGATGGTCTCGCCCGCCGCGGTCACCACTTCCATGGCCAATACGTTTTCGCGCATGGTGCCGTAGCGCACGGCGTTGGTGCCGCTGGCTCGGGTGGCGCTCATGCCGCCAATGGTCGCGTCGGCGCCCGGATCGATGGGGAAGAACAGCCCGGTGGACTTGATCTCTTCGTTCAGTTGTTTGCGTGTCACGCCGGGCTGTACCGTCACGGTCAAGTCTTCGGCGTTGATCGACAGCACCTTGTTCATGCGCATCAGGTCGATGCTGATACCGCCTTGCACCGCCAACAAATGGCCCTCTAGGGACGAGCCCACGCCAAACGGGATGACCGGCACTTTGTATTCAGCGCACATGCGCACAGCATCGGCCACATCTTGGGTGCACTCGGCAAATACCACGGCCGCTGGTGGTGGCACGTGGGTAAAGGCCGATTCGTCGCGGCCATGTTGCTCGCGCACCACGAGCGCAGTAGAGCAGTTGTTGCCAAAGCGGGCTTTCAGTGCCGACAAGAAAGCCTCGGGCACCTCGCGCTGGGCGATTTCGGGGGCCAAGTGGGCGGCTGGAGTAGGGGCGTTCATGGGGTCTCCTGAAGGTGGCGCAGCGGCGCCAAACGGGCGAAATCGCAGTTTACGCCGCAAAACCCGGCCTTGTTGTCTTCTGTCAGACAAGCCATGGGGTCTTGGCTGACAATGGCACCATCAGCAACGCGCGTCATGCGGGCACAGTCGAAACAGGCCGCCAAGCGCGAGAGCAGTACAAGGATATCTTTATGGGCAACCGACTCACACAAATCGCGACCCGTACCGGGGACAACGGCACCACCGGCTTGGGCAACAACCAGCGCGTGTCGAAAAACAGTTTGCGCGTCCACGCCATGGGCGAGGTGGATGAGCTGAACTCACACATTGGCGTGTTGCTGTGCGAGGACATGCCGCCGCCAGTGCGCGAGCTGTTGGTGGAGGTGCAGCACCAATTGTTCAATTTGGGCGGCGAGTTATCGATCCCCGGTTTTGAATTGCTCAAGGCCGAGGCCGTGGCCGCGCTGGATGACGCCTTGGACACCTACAACGCGCAACTGCCCAAGCTGGAAGAGTTCATCTTGCCCGCGGGCACCCGCGGTGCGGCGCTGGCCCATGTGTGCCGCACGGTGGCCCGCCGTGCCGAACGCGCTTGCGTGGCGTTGGGCAACGAAGAGGCCATCAACGAAACTCCGCGCCAATACCTGAACCGGCTGTCCGACCTCATGTTTGTCCTGGCCCGTGTGCTGAACCGCATGAACGGCGGTGACGATGTGTACTGGAAAAGCCAGCGCATGTCGCAAACCCCGAAAGCCTGAAGCGCCATGGCCGCGCCCTTGACCCGCATGGCTTTGGCCGTTTTTGGCTGCGCCGCGCTGTTGTTGCCCCTGACGCCCGTTTGGGCTGCGCCTTCTAGCGTGGTCTTGAGTTGTTCGGTGGCCTACTTGCCGCAGCGCAGCACCTGGGTGCGTGAGGTGCGCATTGACTGGGATAAAAAAGCCATTCGCCGTTTGCGCATTGACGGCCAAGAGCCCTACAGTTTTTCATTGGTGCCTGGTGGGTTGGTGACCGGGCTGGACAATGAGCGAATCCAAATCGACTTGGTGGGGCGTTTGTGGCAAAGCGATTTTCGCGGGCTGGCCAGCGGTCAGGGGCGCTGCGAAACGGTGAGCGGTTAAGCCGTCAGCGCGGCTGTCGCCAAGGTGCATATTTCAGGGTTGTTGCGCGTGACAGCGGTGCAGGGCCGCTGCTACGCTGCACAGCATGAACACCGCGACAAGACCCTCTGGCACCGCACCTTATGTGCCCCAAATCAGGCTTTACCAAAATTGGCTGCGTGAGCAACGTGGCCTGAGTTTCGACAGTTACCACGACTTGTGGCAATGGTCGGTGACCGAGCTGGATGCTTTTTGGCAAAGCATTTGGGACTATTTCGAGCTGGTCTCACCCACCCCGCACAGCGCGGTGCTGGCGAGCAACGTGATGCCGGGCGCCCAGTGGTTTCCTGGCGCGCAAACCAACTACGTGCAGCAGGTTTTTCGGCATGTGCAGCCGGCCCACCAAGCCGGTCTGGTGGCCGTCATCAGCCACAACGAAAAAGGGCTGCGCCGCGAGTTGACGTGGCCTGAATTGCGCCGTCAGGTGGCCGCCATGGCATTGCACTTGCAAGCGCAAGGCGTGCAGCCGGGCGACCGTGTGGCCGCTTATTTGCCCAACATTCCAGAGGCGATGGTGGCCTTTTTGGCCACTGCCAGCATTGGCGGTGTCTGGAGCATTTGCGCGCCCGACATGGGCACCCATGCGGTGCTCGACCGCTTCAAACAAATCGAGCCCAAGGTCTTGATTGCGGTGGACGGCGTGAGCTATGGCGGGCGTGACTTTGACCGCATGGATGTGGTGCAAGAGCTCAAAGACGCCTTGCCCAGCGTGCAGCACGTGGTCATTCACGAGTATCTGGGCACGCTGGATTTGGCCAGCTGCGATGTCGCTGCCAGCGTGCAAATGGCCGCCATCACCGCACGCAACAGCGACGCGGTCCAAGCGTTTGAGCCGCTGTGGGTACCGTTTGACCATCCGCTGTGGATCGTTTATTCGAGTGGCACCACCGGCTTGCCCAAGCCCATCGTGCATGGCCATGGCGGCACGATCACGGTCGCTTTGGCCAACAAAATTTTGCACAACGACATCGGGTGCAGTTACCACCCCAACAGTTTTGGCGAGCGTTTTCATTGGTACAGCTCAACCGGTTGGGTCATGTGGAATGCGCAAGTGGCGGGGTTGCTGAACGGGGTGACCTGCGTGATTTACGACGGCAACCCAGGCGGCAGCAAAGACCACCCCGACTGGGGCATTTTGTGGCGCATGGCAGCGCAAGAACACGTCTCTTTTTTTGGTGCCGGCGCGGCGTACTTTGCCAATTGCCAAAAAGCCGAGTTGGACATTGTTCGTTGTGGTGACTTGTCGCGCGTGCGCGCACTGGGCACCACCGGCTCTCCCTTGTCGCCCGAAACGCAAATGTGGGGAGTTGAGCAGTTTCGCCGCTTGGGCACCGACATTTGGTGGTGCAATATTTCGGGCGGCACCGACTTTGCCGGTGCCTTTGTGGGTGGCCACCGCGAGTTGCCACAAGAGCCGGGCGTCATGCAATGCCGCATGTTGGGCGCCGCGGTAGAGGCCTGGAACGAAGCAGGCCAACCGGTCAAGGGCGAGGTGGGCGAGTTGGTCTGCACGCAACCCATTCCGTCGATGCCGCTCTACTTTTGGGGCGACACCGAGCACGCCCGTTATTTGAGCAGCTACTTTGAGATGTACCCCGCAGGCCACGGGCGGCGGCCCGGCGGTGGCGATGGCCCGGCCAGCATGGGCGGCGTTTGGCGCCATGGCGACTGGCTGCGCATTGGCAGTGCAGAGCCCGATGCCTTGGGCCAGGGCGAGGGTTGTGTGATCTTTGGCCGCAGCGACGCCACCATCAACCGCCATGGTTTGCGCATGGGCACCAGCGAGTTGTACAGCGCGGTCGAAGCCCTGCCCGAAGTGATGGACTCGATGGTGGTGGACCTTGAGTATTTGGGCAAGGACAGTTACATGCCCTTGTTTGTCGTGTTGCGGCAGGGCGTGACTTTGGACGATGCGGTTCGACAGAAGCTCAACAACGCCATCAAAGTGGCCCTCAGTCCGCGCTTTATTCCCAATGACATTTTTCAGGTGGCCGAAATTCCGCGCACCCTTTCGGGCAAAAAACAAGAGTTGCCCATCAAGAAACTCATGCTGGGCCAACCCCTTGAAAAAGTCGTCAACAAAGACGCCATGGCCAACCCGGCTTGCCTTGATTGGTATGTGGCGCTGGCTGAGCGGCATTTGGCTAAGACGTGAAGGCGAGCCTGTAAATTGAGGTCTTAAGTACCCTCAAATTTATTATTTCGACTGTTTTTTGCATATGATGTGGCCTTTGTGCTGAAGGCAAGCCGTGCGTGTTGAACGCATGACATTCAGCGAGGAGCCCGCGCATGCAACTCATATGGATTGGTGGACCCGCGCACCGCATTGTGTCGTTCTCATGGACGGCGCGTCGACTTTGGCTGGGCGGTTTGCTCATCGCAACTGTGCTGCTGCTGATGGGCGGTCTGATGCATTTCATGGGCTTGCGGGTGGCCGTGGATTTCGCGCCAGAACTGGTCAGAAGCATGGGGGGCGTAGCGAGCCAAAGCCAACTGCAAAAACTTGAAGAACAGCACGCGCTGCAACTTCAGTCGCTGCAAGGCCGTGTGCAGGCACTGCAAACCCAACTGCAAACGTTGCACACCAGCCAAAACCAGTGGCTGCAGGGGCTGGGCTGGAAAAGCAACGGCACAGTTTCAGGCGACAAACCGCCTGCATGGTCGCAATCGGGTGGCCAAGGCGGTCCGTTGCAGTTGTTGACAGCGCCGAAATGGCGACCCGCAGACAAACTCTCGGCCGCCCAACAGGCCTTGGCCCAAACCGAACAAGCGGTGGATTTTTTGAGCCAGTCTTGGCAAGCCGAACAACACAAATTGGCTTTGCTGCCCCTGAGCAACCCCTTGTCTGGCGACTACGGGATCACCAGCCGCTTTGGTCACCGCTCTGACCCCTTGACGCGTGCCCATGCGTTGCACACCGGCTTGGACTTGGTGGCGCCGCGCCATGCCCGGGTCTCGGCCACGGCGCCGGGCCGCGTTGTGCGTTCGGAACTTTCAGGGGCCTATGGGCAGCTGGTCGAAATTGAGCACGCCAGCCACTACCTCACGCGCTATGCGCACCTGGACCGGCGCGATGTGGCGGCAGGTGATGTGGTGCAACGCGGCCAAGCGGTGGGCGTGTTGGGCAACACGGGCCGCTCGACGGGCCCTCATTTGCATTACGAAATTCTTTATAAAAACCAAGCGGTTAACCCAGAGACGCCACTGCAGGCTCTTTGGCAAGACCGGCACTGATGGAGCGCTCCCATGTTTGGAAAATCCAAGAAATTCAGCAGCCCGCTACAAGGTGGCCAAGAAAAATTTGAAACGATCATTGGCCCGCAAGTCGAAGTGCATGGCAATTTGCGCGTCAAAGAAAGTGTGCGGATTGACGGCACCGTGATTGGCGATGTGCAGGCCGCCCCGGGGCAAAGCGTCACGGTGGTGGTGGGGCCCACAGGCAAAGTGCAAGGCAACATCTTGGCCGACTTTGTGGTGGTGGCCGGCCAAGTATTGGGCAACATTGAAGCGCGCGAACGGGTGGAGTTGCACCCGCAGTCGCGCGTCGAAGGCGACACCCGCTACGCCTCCATTGCCATCGAGCACGGCGCCACGGTGTTGGGCCTTTTGCTGCACACCAGTGACAAGACAGCCCCAATCGCCGCCGGCATCTCAGCCATCCCCGCAGCAAGCCCAGTTGTAAACCCTGCCATTAAGCCAAGCGCAAACGGTGCGCGGACCGATGCGCGGACCGATGCCGCGGGTAAGTGATCAGCGCCCAATCTATTTGGGACGACAAACCTGCCCCATAAAAAAACGGCATGCCGCTTTCGCGGACACGCCGTTGCCTTGGAGCCAAGCCGAATCAGTTCTTGTGCAACTCGGCGTTCAATTCGCCCCAGCTCTTGTTGCGTGGAATCGCGTGCAGCGCGCCCGACTGTGAATCGCGGCGGAACAAGATGCCATTTTTGCCCGACAGTTCTTTGGCCTTCATCAAGCTGCCATCGGGCAACTGAACACGGCTGCCGCCGGTGATGTAGCAACCGGCTTCGACCACGCAGTCGTCGCCCAGCGAAATGCCGATACCGGCATTGGCGCCCAACAAGCAACGCTTGCCCACTTTGATGACTTCTTTGCCGCCGCCCGACAGCGTGCCCATGATCGAAGCGCCACCGCCGATGTCGCTCGCATCATCCACCACCACGCCGGCGCTGATGCGGCCTTCCACCATGCTGGCGCCCAAGGTGCCGGCGTTGAAGTTGCAAAAGCCCTCGTGCATGACGGTGGTGCCACTGGCCAAGTGCGCGCCCAGACGCACGCGGTCGGCGTTGGCAATGCGCACGCCAGACGGAATCACGTAATCGGTCATTTGTGGGAACTTGTCCACGCCTTTGACTTCCAACACGCGACCCGAGGCGCGGGCTTTCAAGCGCGCAGCAGGCACTTCGCTCACCGCGCAAGGGCCCAAATTGGTCCAAGCCACATTGGCCAGCAAGCCAAAAATGCCGGCCACGTTGGCGCCGTGCGGCAACACCAAGCGGTGGCTGAGCAGGTGCAGGCGCAAGTAAGCGTCGTGGGTGTCGGCAGGCGCATCGGCCAAGCTCTTGATTTCGGTGCGCACGGCCACCACGGTCACGTTGCGCACGCTGCAAGCGCTCAAGGCCTTGGCCGCATCGGCACCCAAAGCGGCCACCGCTTCGGCTTCAGTCAGACGCGTGGTGCCACTGGCGGCGATGCCGTCGGCCAATTCGGGGGTGGGATACCAAGTGTCCAACACGGTGCCGTCAGCGGCAATGGTGGCCAGGCCCGTAGCGCGTGCGCCGGTGGTTTGGAATGTGCTCATGTCTTGCTCCGCAAATGAAAACCCGCCATGACGATGGGGCAGGCGGGTTGAGAAAAATCTAAAAACGAGATTATCGGGGATGCGTGCCAAGGCGGGACGAGCGCCCCCTCATGCCCCCGGCTTGCGGTTGACCAACACAATGCCCAGCGCCACCAAACCCAAGGCGCCGAGCAAGGTGGGGGTGGCGGCTTCGCCCAGCAGCCATGTGCCAAACAGCAGGGCGAACAGGGGAGTCAAAAACACAAACACCGAGATTTTGGTGGCCGGGTAGCGGCCCAGCATCCACATCCAGGCGAGGTAGCTGGCAAAGGCGCCGATCACGGTTTGCGCCAGCATCGAGCCCCAGGCCAGACCACTCCAGTCAAAGTGCCAACGCTCACCCAGACCAACCGAGATCCAGGGCACCGCCACAGCCGTGGTGGCGATTTGGTAGAACAACAATTTTTCGGGGGCGATGCGGGTCAGGTTTTTCGCCCGAATGGTGACGGTGGTGAGGCCCCACAAGGCCCCAGCGGCCAACCCCAGCAAGTCGCCCAAAGCGCTGTGGGGTGCGTTGGCGTCTCCTGCGCTCAGGCCTTCGCGCATGGCAAAGGCTACGGCCACAAAGGCGCAAGCCATGCCCAACCATTGCACCGGGCGCAAGCGCTCTGACTTGACAAACAAGGGCACCAGCGC
>JBJOIR010000039.1:0-19245 GCA_046047055.1 Pseudomonadota bacterium
CAGGCGAGAGGTGCCGCTGGGTGCGGCGGCATCGCCTTTGCCTTCGGGTCGGGGGGCGCGTTTGAAAGCCGGGGGCTGGGTCATGGGGTCGGTAGCCAAAAAGAAGTTGGTCGATTGTCGGCGGTTTTTGGGCCCCAAGCGCTACAAAAATTGGCTGGTGCGCAGGCCTTGCATGTCCAAAATGCGCAGGCCGCCGTATTCGACCCGAATGAGCTGTTTCGCCTCCAGCACCCGCAGCGCCTCATTCACGCGTTGCCTTGAGAGCCCCACCAAATAAGCCAGCTCTTGTTGGGTGATGCGCAGCACCTCGCCCACGCCAGAGAAAAGCACCGGGTTGAACAACGCCGCCAAGTGACGTGCCAGACGCAGTTCGGGGTTGGTCATGCGGTCCATTTCACGCGCGGCGATGAATTGCCCCAGACGTTCATTGAGCTGGTTCATGATGAAGCGGTTGAAGCCCAGTGAGTGGTCGATCAGCCAATGAAATGTGTCCAGCGGCATGCCGGCCACGACGCTGGGCCGCAGGGCTTGGATGTTGTAGCGGTAAATCTCGCGTTTCAGGGCGGTGCCCTCGCCAAACCAGCCCCCGGGCGGGACGCCTGTGAACGTCATGGTCTGGCCGCTCTCGTTGTCGCTGCTCATTTTCAGCAAGCCCGAAATCACACCAAACCAATAAGTGACGGGCCGTCCCACGCGGCAGACATAGTCGCCCGTTTGGGGATCGCTCACCACCAGTTGAGGCACGATTTGGGACAACTCTTCAGGGCGCAGCAGGCCAATCCAAGGGATTTCTTGGAGCTCGGCTTCGCTGGGCGCACGCCGGCGTTGGTGGACGGTGTTTTCTTTGGTCACAGTTGGCATGGGGGAATGTCAGCGCAAAGTCAGGCCGGCTAGGGGTCTTCCCTGAATTGTCGTCCAAACGACAACATGGCGTCAAATGACTGCCTACGATCCAAAAAAATTCAAGGCGCATCGCATTCGATGCCCCATTTTTGGAGACAGGTCAGGTCATGCAAACTACGTTTCCCCGATTGATGCTCAAGCACGCTGCCGAGCGCCCTGCAGCGCCGGCACTGCGCGAAAAAGAATATGGCATTTGGCAGACCACCACGTGGTCTGATTTGGCCCGTTTGGCCGAGTCGGTGGCCTGCGGGCTGCACCAAGCCGGCCTGCAGCGAGGCGAGCACTTGGTGGTGGTGGGCTCCAATCGTCCCCGCTTGTACGCCACCATGTTGGCGGCCCAATCGCTGGGTGCCATTCCAGTGCCGCTGTACCAAGACGCTGCGGCGGCAGAGTGTGTGTTTCCCATCACCAACGCCGAAGTGCGCTTTTGTGTGGTGGAAGACCAAGAGCAGGTCGACAAGATGCTGGAAGTGCGCGAAAAGTGCCCCCAGCTCAGCCACATTTATTACGACGATCCTCGCGGCCTGCGCAAATACGACGAAGAGGGTTTGGGCTCGCTGGAGGAGCTGATGGCTGCGGGCGCTGTGTTCGCCAAGCAGCACCCCCAATTCATTGCCGATGAAATCGAAAAGTCCGCCCCCGCCGATGTGGCCGCGATGTTTTTCACTTCGGGCACCACCGGCAACCCCAAGGGCGTGGTGCACACCCACAACTCGTTGATTGACCGTGCCGATGCAGGCGCCGAGTTTGACAAATTGACCAGCAGTGAAGATGTGCTGGCCTACATGCCGCCCGCTTGGATTGGGCAAAACATTTTCAGTTACGCCCAGTGGTTGGTGTGTGGCTATGTGGTCAATTGCCCTGAGTCCGCGGCGACCATCACCATCGACTTGAAAGAAATTGGGCCGACCTATTACTTTGCGCCGCCCCGTGTGTTTGAGGGCATGTTGACCAGCGTGATGATTCGCATGGAAGATGCCGGCGCCTTCAAGCGCAAGATGTTTCACACCTTCATGGCGGTGGCCAAAAAAGTGGGCCCGGACTTGATGGACGGGCACGCTGTGGGCTTGGTGGATCGTTTGTTGTATGCCTTGGGCAACATGATGGTTTATGGCCCCTTGCGCAACAGCATGGGCTTTAGCCGGGTGCGTGTGGCCTATACCGCGGGCGAGGCCATTGGGCCGGATTTGTTCACTTTTTTCCGCTCCATTGGCGTGAACATCAAGCAGCTCTATGGCTCGACAGAGACGGCCGTGTTTGTCTGCTTACAGCCCGACCACGAGGCCCGTGCAGACACTGTGGGTGTGCCGTGCAAAGGCGTTGAAATCAAGGTGGCGGACAACGGGGAAATCTTGGTCAAGTCGCCGGGATTGCTCAAGGGTTACTACAAAAACCCCGAAGCCACGGCCGAAGTGTTGACCGCCGATGGTTGGTACCACACCAGCGATGCGGGCTTCATCGACACGCATGGCCACCTCAAGATCATTGACCGCGTGAAAGACGTGGGACGCATTCACGGGGGTGTCAACGATGGTGCGATGTTTGCACCGAAATATGTTGAAAACAAACTCAAGTTTTTCCCACACATCAAAGAAGTGGTGGCCTATGGCGACCAGCGCGAAAAAGTGTGCGTGATGATCAACATCGACTTTGATGCGGTGGGCAATTGGGCTGAGCGGCGCAACTTGCCCTATGCCGGCTACACCGATTTGGCGCAAAAGCCCGAAGTGTATGAATTGATCAAAAACTGTGTCGAAAAAGTCAACGCCGACTTGGCCGAAGACACTTTGTTGGCCGGCAGCCAGGTCAGCCGCTTCTTGGTCTTGCACAAAGAGCTGGACGCCGACGATGGCGAATTGACCCGCACCAACAAAGTCCGCCGTGGCTTTATTGCTGAGAAATACAAGCCCTTGGTGGATGGCTTGTACGAAGGCAAGACCGAGCAGTTCATTGAAACCGTCGTCAAGTTTGAAGACGGCCGCACCGGCAGTGTGAGCGCGACGCTCAAGATTTCCGACGCCAAGACATTCACACCCGTGAAGGCAGCAGCATGACCAAAAAAATCGGTGACGTCATTCTTGATGTCAACAACATCAGTTTGCGCTTCGGCGGCGTGAAGGCGCTGACCGACATTTCGTTCAACGTGCGCGAGCATGAAGTGCGGGCCATCATTGGGCCCAACGGGGCCGGCAAAAGCTCCATGCTCAACTGCATCAACGGGGTGTACCAGCCGCAAGAGGGCAGCATCACGTTCCGGGGGCAAAAATTTGACCACATGAACAGCCGCCAAGTGGCCGAGATGGGCATTGCCCGCACGTTCCAAAACTTGGCTTTGTTCAAGGGCATGAGCGTGATCGACAACATCATGACCGGCCGCAATTTGCGCATCAAGAGCAACCTGTTTTTGCAGGCTTTGCGCATTGGCCCTGCCCAGCGCGAAGAAGAAGAGCACCGCGAATTTGTCGAGCACATCATCGACTTCCTCGAAATTCAGGCCTACCGCAAGACGCCTGTGGGCCAGTTGCCCTACGGCTTGCAAAAACGCGTGGACTTGGGCCGGGCTTTGGCCATGGAGCCCCAGGTGCTGTTGCTGGACGAGCCGATGGCCGGTATGAACATGGAAGAAAAGCAGGACATGTGCCGCTTTATTCTGGATGTGAACGACGAATTCGGTTCGACCATCGTGCTGATCGAGCACGACATGGGTGTGGTGATGGACATTTCTGACCGCGTGGTGGTGCTCGACTACGGCAAAAAAATCGGCGACGGGACTCCCGAAGAAGTGCGCAACAACGAAGAAGTGATCAGTGCCTATTTGGGCACCAGCCACTGAGGAGAACAAGACATGGCATTTTTCCTGGAAGCTCTTTTGGGTGGTCTGATGGCCGGCATGCTTTACGCGCTGGTGGCGCTGGGCTTTGTGCTGATTTTCAAAGCCTCTGGCGTGTTCAACTTTGCGCAAGGCGCTATGGTGCTGTTTGCCGCTTTGGCCATGGCCCGTTTTTCAGAATGGATTCCTGGTTGGCTGGGTCTGGAAGACAAGTTGTTGGGCAACTTCTTGGCGTTCATCTTGTCGGCCGCGATCATGTTTGTGCTGGCCTGGCTGATTGAGCGCTTGGTGTTGCGCCACTTGGTCAACCAAGAAGGCGTGACGTTGTTGATGGCTACTTTGGGCATCACATACTTCTTGGATGGTTTGGGTCAAACCATTTTTGGCAGCGACATTTACAAGATCGACGTGGGCATGCCCAAAGACCCGATCTTCTTGTTCGACTCGGTCTTCCAAGGCGGCGTGTTGGTCAACCTCGAAGACGTTTATGCCGCCTGCATTGCTGCTTTGTTGGTGGTGGTGTTGTCGCTCTTCTTCCAAAAAACCAGCACCGGACGCGCTTTGCGTGCGGTGGCGGACGACCACCAAGCGGCGCAGTCGATTGGCATTCCCTTGAACCGCATCTGGGTCATTGTTTGGTTTGTGGCCGGTATCACCGCCTTGGTCGCCGGCATCATCTGGGGCTCCAAGATGGGGGTGCAGTTCTCACTGACCACGGTCGCCTTGCGTGCGCTGCCTGTGATTATTTTGGGCGGCCTGACCTCGGTCCCGGGCGCCATCATTGGCGGCTTGATCATCGGCGTGGGTGAAAAATTGTCCGAGGTTTACCTTGGCCCCATGGTGGGCGGCGGCATTGAAATTTGGTTTGCCTATGTGCTTGCCCTGGTGTTCTTGCTGTTCCGGCCACAAGGTCTGTTTGGCGAAAAAATCATTGACCGCGTGTAAGGAGATACAAGATGTTTTACAGAGAAAACGGTCAATTCAAAACCACCTACCGCAAAGACCAGCAGATCTTTGCCATCGCGCAAGACCGCTGGGCTATTTTGGCGCTGCTGGCCTTTGCTTTTGTTGGCGTGCCATTCTTGGTTGACGAATACATGTTCCGGGCGATCTTGATCCCGTTCTTGATTTTGTCTTTGGCTGCTTTGGGCGTGAACGTGTTGGTCGGCTATTGCGGCCAGATCTCGCTGGGCTCTGGCGCGTTCATGGCGGTGGGCGCCTACATGGCCTACAACACCTACATCCGGATTGAAGGCATGCCTTTGATCTTGGCGCTGTTGTCGGGCGGTTTGTGTGCCACCTTGGTTGGTATTTTCTTTGGCGTGCCCAGCTTGCGCGTGAAGGGCTTGTACTTGGCCGTGGCCACTTTGGCCGCACAGTTTTTCTGCGATTGGGCTTTCTTGCGAGTGGGTTGGTTCACCAACAACAACGCCTCAGGCTCGGTCTCGGTGTCCAACCTGAATGTGATGGGTTTTGGCATCAACACACCGCTTGAGAAATACCTGTTCTGCTTGTCCTTCTTGGTGGTGTTTGGCTTGTTGGCTAAAAACTTGGTGCGCTCGGCCATTGGCCGTGAATGGATGGCCATTCGCGACATGGACGTGGCCGCCGCGGTGATTGGCATCCGTCCGGTTTACGCCAAGCTGAGCGCCTTTGCGGTCAGCTCTTTCATCGTGGGCGTGGCGGGCGGCTTGTGGGGCTTTGTGCACCTGGGTTCTTGGGAGCCCGCAGCGTTCTCCATTGACCGTTCTTTCCAACTGCTGTTCATGGTCATCATTGGGGGCATGGGCTCCATCATGGGTAGCTTTTTTGGTGCGGCGTTCATCGTGATCTTGCCGATCTTCCTGAACCAGTTTCTGCCCTTTATGGGAGATCTGTTCGGCGTCACCATTTCTACTGCGGCTGTGTCGCACACCGAATTCATGATCTTCGGAGCCTTGATTGTGTGGTTCCTGATCGTGGAGCCCCACGGCTTGGCCAAGCTGTGGTCGATTGCCAAACAAAAACTGCGCATTTGGCCTTTCCCTCATTGAGTATTTATTTTTCCCCCGTGCTTCCCATCTTTTAAACAGGAGACAAACCATGAAACTTCGTCAACTCGCTTTGGCCACCACGGTGGCTGCTGCAGGTCTTGCCAGCGCGCTGGTCAGCACTGTGGCTTCTGCTCAAAACAAAGAGCAGTTCTTCCCTGTGCTGGTGTACCGCACCGGTGCTTATGCCCCTAACGGCGTGCCATTCGCCAACGGTTATGTGGACTACCTCAAGTTGGTCAACGCCCGTGGCGGTATCAACGGCGTGAAGTTGAGCTTTGAAGAGTGCGAAACCGGCTACGCCACCGACCGTGGTGTGGAGTGCTATGAGCGCCTGAAGGGCAAAAACGGTGGTGCGACCGTGTTCCAGCCGCTGTCCACCGGCATCACCTTCGCGCTGACCGAAAAAGCGCCTGGCGACAAAATTCCTTTGATCACCGCAGGCTATGGCCGCAGCGAATCGGCTGACGGCGGTGTGTTCAAGTGGAACTTCCCATTGGCCGGCACTTACTGGGTGGCCGGTGATGTGATCATCCAAGACATTGCCAAGAAAGTGGGTGGTGCCGACAAACTCAAGGGCAAGCACATTGCTTTGGTTTACCACGACAGCCCGTTCGGCAAAGAAGCCATTCCAATTTTGCAAGAGCGTGCAGCCATGCACGGCTTCAAGCTCAGCCTGTTGCCTGTGACCCACCCCGGTGTGGAGCAAAAGTCCACTTGGCTGCAAATTCGCCGTGACCGCCCTGACTATGTTGTCAACTGGGGCTGGGGCGTGATGAACTCCACGCTGCTCAAAGAAGCCCAAGCGACCGGCTATCCACGCGAAAACATTTATGGCGTGTGGTGGGCGGGTGCTGAGCCTGATGTCAAAGACATCGGCATGGGCGCTAAGGGTTACAACGCCATCACCATGCAGCACGGCACCGAAAAAGGCTCTGCTGTTGTGAAAGAGGTGCTGGAGAAGTTGCACGCCAAGAACCAAGGTACGGGCCCCAAAGACGAAGTGGGTGAAGTGCTGTACATGCGCGGTTTGTTCAGCGCCATGTTCGCGGTGGAAGGTGTGCGCCAAGCTCAAGAGAAGTACGGCAAAGGCAAAGTCATGACCGGTGAGCAAGCCCGTTGGGGTTATGAAAACCTGAACTTGACCCAGCCCAAGCTGGACGCGTTGGGCTTCAAGGGCGTGCTGCGCCCCGTTTCCACCTCATGTGCCGACCACATGGGCGCCAACTGGGCCCGTATCCACACATGGAACGGCAGCAAGTGGGAGTTCACCAGCGACTGGTACCAGGCCGATGAGCAGATCATCAAGCCGATGGTGAAGGCCGCTGCCGACAAGTACGCTGCAGAGAAGAAGATCACACGTCGCTCTCCTGCAGATTGCCAGTCTTGATCTGACCGCCACCTGCCGTGCAAGCGGCAGGTCGGCAACTGCTGGCGGGCATTTGCCCGCCAGCAGTTGCCACATGAAACCTTTGCGTGCAGTGGTTTCATGTGGCTTGAACCCCATGAGTAAAGAAAAGGCAAAGTCCATGAGCGAGAAAAACATTGTTCTGAATGTCAATGGCATTGAGGTCATTTACAACCACGTGATCTTGGTGCTCAAGGGCGTCTCCTTGCAGGTGCCTGAGCAGGGCATCGTGGCCTTGTTGGGTGGCAACGGCGCAGGCAAAACCACCACCTTGCGCGCCATCTCTAACTTGCTGCAGGGCGAGCGTGGCGAAGTCACCAAAGGCAGCATCGAGCTGCGGGGCGAACGCATCGAAAACCTCACGCCTGCAGATCTGGTGAATCGGGGTGTGGTTCAGGTGATGGAAGGCCGTCACTGTTTTGCCCACCTGACCATTGAAGAAAACCTGATGACCGGCAGCTACACCCGCACCGACAAGGGTGAAATCTCGGCCAATTTGGACAAGGTCTACACCTATTTCCCGCGTCTGAAAACGCGACGTACTTCTCAAGCGGCCTACACCTCGGGCGGCGAGCAGCAGATGTGTGCCATTGGCCGCGCGCTAATGACCAACCCCAGCGTGATGCTGCTCGATGAGCCCTCGATGGGGTTGGCGCCTCAGATCGTGGAAGAGGTGTTCAACATCGTCAAAGACTTGAACGACAAAGAAAAAGTTACGTTCTTGATCGCTGAGCAAAACACCAACATGGCCCTGAAGTACGCCGACTACGGCTACATCATGGAATCAGGCCGCATTGTGATGGACGGCGCCGCAGAAGACTTGCGCACCAACGAAGACGTGAAAGAGTTTTATCTGGGCATGGGTGGCGGCGAGCGCAAGAGTTTCAAGGATGTGAAGAGCTACAAGCGCCGCAAGCGTTGGTTGGCCTAAGGCCTCGCCTGCAACTCGCACCACCGTCATCGCAGATCCTCAGAAAGAAAGCCATGTCTCAGCACTTTGATGCATTGGAAACGCGCGCGCCAGACGTGCGTGAAGCCGCCCTCATGGCTGCATTGCCCGCGCAAATTGCGCATGCCCAAGCCCACGCGCCCGCATTTGCCGAGTTGTTGCAAGGGGTGGACCCCTCGCGTATCAACAGCCGCGCAGCATTGGCGACATTGCCGGTCATTCGCAAATACGAGTTGCTCGAGCGCCAAAAGGCCGCACGTTCGACCGGCGGGTCGGTGTTTGGTGGCTTTAGCACTTTGGGTTTTGGTGCCGCCATGCCCCGCGTGTTTGCCAGCCCCGGCACCATTTATGAGCCCGAGGGCACGCGCAAAGACTATTGGCGCATGGCGCGCACCATGTTTGCCGCTGGCTTTCGCCCTGGCGAATTGATTCACAACTGCTTCAGCTACCACTTCACCCCGGCCGGCTCCATGATGGAGACTGGCGCCCATGCGCTGGGTTGCACCGTATTTCCAGGGGGCATTGGCCAGACCGAACAACAAGTGGCGGCGATGGCCGAGTTGCAGCCTGCGGGCTACATTGGCACGCCCAGCTTTTTGAAAATCATTTTGGAAAAAGCGGCCGAGATGGGCCAGCCCTTGCCCAGTTTGCGCAAGGCCTTGGTGTCGGGCGAAGCCTTCCCCCCCAGCTTGCGCGACTGGATGACGGCGCACGGCGTGGATGCTTACCAGTGCTATGCCACCGCCGATGTGGGCTTGATTGCATATGAGACCGCGTCGCGTGAAGGCTTGGTGCTGGACGAAGGGGTGTTGGTCGAGATCGTACGGCCGGGCACCGGCGACCCCGTGCCCGAGGGTGAAGTGGGTGAGTTGGTTATCACCACGCTCAACCCCGACTACCCCTTGATCCGTTTTGGCACCGGCGATTTGTCGGCGATTTTGCCGGGCACTTGCCCTACCGGGCGGACAGGTCTGCGCATCAAAGGCTGGATGGGCCGCGCGGACCAAACCACCAAAATTCGGGGTATGTTTGTGCACCCCGCCCAAGTGGCCGAAATCGTCAAGCGCTTTCCAGAAGTCAGCAAGGCCCGTTTGGTGGTGACCGGAGAGATGGCCAATGACCAGATGACGCTGCATGTCGAGACCCACCAGCTGGCAGATGACGCCCTCAAGGCCCGCGTGTCTGAGGCGGTGCGAGATGTGACCAAACTCCGCGGCGATGTCCACCTGGTGGCACAAGGCAGTTTGGCCAATGACGGCAAGGTCATTGAAGACGCCCGCAGCTACCAGTGAGTGGCTGAAGGCCGATCGTGTCTTTTTAGCCCTATCAGTGCCGGGGAAATTAGGGAAAGCAACTAAGTATTTTCCGCCATGGCAAGCCACAACTTTGGTTCTAGACTAGTGAATCACTTTTGAGGTTTGAAAATGAAAAAACTGCTCGCTCTAGCTGCATTGGTCTCTGTTTCCGCAGGGATTCAAGCCCAGACATTCCCTGGTTCAAAGCCCATTTCCATCGTCGTGCCGTTTACCGCAGGCGGTCCGACTGACCGTGTGGCGCGCGATTTGGCCGAAGCCATGCGCAAACACATCCCCGGCAGTAACTTCGTGGTCGAAAACGCTGCAGGCGCCGGTGGCACGATCGGTGCCACCAAAGTGGCCAAAGCCAACCCCGATGGCCACTCCCTGTTGTTGTTCCACATTGGCATGGCCGCTACGCCTGCGCTGTACCGCAAGATTGCCTACAAACCGCTGGAAGATTTTGAGTTTTTGGGTATGGTCAATGATGTGCCCATGACCTTGATCGGCAAGCCCCAGTTGCCTGCCAACACCTATCGCGACTTTGAGAACTACATCCGCGCCAATTCGGGCAACTTGAACATTGCTCACGCCGGTTTGGGGTCCGCCTCGCACATTTGCGGTTTGCTGTGGCAGTCCACTTTGAAGACCAAAGATGCCATGACCACCATTCCATTTGGCGGTACAGCACCGGCCATGACCGCTTTGATTGGCGGCCAAGTGGACGTGATGTGCGACCAGACCACCAACACCACCGCGCAAATTGAAAGCGGGCGTGTCAAGGCTTTTGCTGTCACCACCGCCAAGCCCCTGTCTACCCACCCCGTTTTGAAGCACTACCCCAGCTTGCAAGAAATGGGTTTGAAGGGTTTTGACTTGACCATCTGGCACGGTTTGTATGCCCCCAAAGGCACGCCACCCGCCATCACCAAAGTTTTGAATGAGGCCTTGAAAAAATCCTTGAAAGACCCTGAATTCATCAAAAAGAACGAAGGTCTGGGCGCATTGGTGGTCACCGACAAGCGCGTTGAGCCCGAAGAGCACAAGAAGTTTGTGGCCGCCGAGATGATCAAAATCAAGGCTGCTGTGGACGCCGGCGGCAAGTACGCTGACTGATCAACCTTTTCAATAACCAGAAAAACCGCTCATTGAGCGGTTTTTTTGTTTGCGTAGCAGCTGTTACGTCACGTCAATTCACGTCTTCTGGCAAGCCCTTTTCTGTTTGACAGTCATAACGCCCTCAATACGCAAACCGCTCACTGCCGACAATGCCCAGTTTTTTCAGGCCGGCACGTTGTGCGCCTGCCAACACCAACGCAGTTGCCGCATAGGGCGATTGGGCATGCGATCGGATGTGCAACTCGGGTTGAGGTTGAAGTGCGGCGGCCTCTGCCAGCTTCACTTCTAGAGCGGCTTTGTCGGCCAGTGTTTGGCCATTCCAGCGTACTTGGGCATTGGCCTCAATCTCAATTTTGACCACCACAGGGTCGGCTTTCGGCGGGGCCGAGCTGGCCACTGGCATGTCCAAGTTCACGGAGTGCAATTGAGCCGGTATGGTGATGATCAACATGATGATCAGCACCAACATCACGTCGATCAAGGGCGTGGTGTTGATGTCCATCATCACCTCGGGTTCGTCGTTGTTGGGCGTGCCCAAATTCATGGCCATGGTGGTTTCCTAAAGCGGCATGCGTGTGGTTAAGGTTGTGGATCGGTCACAAAACCGACCTGCACAATGCCCGCACGCTGCGCCGCGTACATGACCCGACCGACCGATTCAAAAGCGCTTTTGGCATCGCCCCGAATTTGCACATCGGGCTGGGGTTTCATGCTGGCAAATTTTTGCAAGCGCTCCACCAGTTCGGCCGGGTTTTTTACGGGGGTGTCATACAAGAAAATTTGACCGGCTTGGTTGACCGAAATGATCACCGTGTCGGGCTTGGCCACCCGAACCACATTTTGTTCTTTGGGCAAGTCGACTTTGATGGACGTGGTCACCACCGGAATGGTGATGAGAAAGATGATCAACAGCACCAACATCACATCCACCAAGGGCGTGGTGTTGATGGTGCCGATCACCTCGTCGTCGTCTTGCTGGCCCAAGGAGGGCCCCAGATTGATGGCCATTATTTTTTCGCCGAAGCCAACACCACCGCATGCAATTCGGCGCCAAAGGCATTGACTTCCTCCATCACCGCTTTGTTGCGGCGCACCAACCAGTTGTAGCCCAGCACCGCGGGCACCGCCACGGCCAGACCAATGGCGGTCATGATCAAGGCTTCTCCAACTGGCCCCGCCACTTTGTCGATGCTGGCCTGACCGGACATGCCTATTTTGACCAGCGCATGGTAGATGCCCCAGACTGTTCCGAACAAGCCCACAAACGGCGCTGTTGAGCCCACCGTTGCCAAAACGGCCAAGCCATCTTGCATGCGGCTTTGTACGGTGCCCATGGCCCGTTGAATGCTCATGGTGACCCAGGTGTTGAAGTCCACAGTGCCCAGCAAACCATCGTGTTTGGAGGCGCCCTCCAGTCCTTTTTCGGCAATGAAGCGAAATGGGCTGGCAGGGTCGAGTGCTTCAGTGGCTTGTTGCAACGATCCCGATCCCCAGAAGTCCGCTTGCGCCGCGCGCGCGAATTTCAGCATTTTGGTTTGCGCTGCAAATTTGCTGAAGATCACATACCAACTGCCCATGCTCATCAGCACCAAGATCAGCAGCGTGCCTTTGGCGACGGCGTCGCCTTGTGCCCACAAAGCACCCAAACCATACGGGTTCTGCTCAGAGGCGACGGCTTCAGGTGCGGCCATGGCGTGGCCAGCCAACACCAAGCCGGTGCACAAAGCCGCCACGGTCAAGGTGTTTCGAAGAGTCAGCAGGTTGAAGCTTTTGTTGTGGAGGGTCATAACTGTTGAGATCGCAAAAGTGAGGGGGTGAGGGACGAGCGTCTTGTTTGAGGCCAATTTTCAATCAAGTCGCCAGACATATCGGATGGTGGTCCAAGCTTGTTCTGGCTTGCCATCCACGGTGGCGGGCTTGAATTGGCACTTGGACAAACCGGTGCGGGCAGCTTCATCGAGGCGTTTGAAGCCCGAGCTTTTTTCGATTTCCGACTGCACGATCTTGCCATCTATGCCGACCAAAAAACGCAGGGCCACTGTGCCTTCTTCTTCCATGCGCCGAGAGGCGCTGGGGTATTCGGGCTTCTCACATTGGGCCATGTTCACGTTGGCGGTGGTCCGAGCCGGGGTTGAAGGCTTGGCGGCCACCACGGCGGTTGCAGTCGGATTGGGTGGGGCTGAGGTGTTGGCTGGCACAGGTGTGTTGCTGACGGCCGCTATGGCATTGGCCGGCGCCGCCACAGTCGGGGTCACGACCGGCTCGACCACCGTCGGTGCAGGGCTCTGAGGCGGCGTTTTTACCGGCGGGGGTTCGGGTTTAAGGAGAGGGGGTGGAACGGGTTTGGCGGGTTGAACGAGAGGTTCAGGGCGCACTTCAGGCCGCTGATCTTCGAGCAGCAATGCTTGCACCACCGTGGGCATGTTTTGCACCATGGTGCGGTCGAGACCCGCTTGCAGCGCGCCAAACAGCAGGGCATGCAAGCCCACCACCCAGGCCCAACCCATCAGCTTTCGCTTAGGGGGTGCTTGAAGGTAAGTGGAGGCGTTCATGGGGGCAATGTCCTGCACAAATAGGGCCATATGAGGCAGTATTTTGCGCGAGAAAACCCGATTGAAACCCTCTGACAGGTGAATGGACCCGGGGTCGGTGGGAAAACGAAACCACCAAAGCCTCAAGGCTTGGCTTCTGCCGCCGCGTCCGCTGCCCTTTGCGCAAATTCGGCCCGCAGGGCTTTGAGTTTTTCACGCGGGTCTTCGCGGGTGGTGTTTTCGTCCAAGCGCATTTCCGCAATGAAGCGGCTGGGCAAACCCGCCACGGTATCGCGGCCTTTTTTGCGCCGTTGGGTCCAGCTGACCGACAAGCTGCGTTGCGCGCGCGTGATGCCCACATACATCAGCCGACGCTCTTCTTGCAGGCGCAGCAAGATGCCCTCGCTCATGGGGCCTGTGCTGTGGCCCGAATGTGTGTCGTCGTCGCCCAACTTAAAAGGCAACAAACCCTCGTTCACGCCGACCAGCATGACATGCGGCCACTCCAGCCCTTTGGACGCATGCAGGGTCGAAAGCGTGACCACATTTTGGTCTTTTTCACGCTCGCTCAAGGTCGAAATCAAGGAGATGGTTTGCGCTACTTCCAGCAAGTTTTTGGTCTCTGACGTTTGTGCGCCGGTCGCATCTTCGATCTCACCGCCACAACGTCCGGCCATCCAGTCGCAAAACTCCAGCACATTCCCCCACCTTGCCGCAGCGACCTTTTCGTTGTCTTCGCCGTCAAGCAGGTGTTGTTCGTAGCCGATGTCTTTGAGCCAGGCCATCAAGAAAGCCAATGCGTCTTCTTTGCCTAAGGTTTGCCGCGCTCGGTGTTCGAGGTCGTTGATGTAGCGCCCAAATTCGTGCAAGCCGGTGATGGCGCGGGCATTCACTGCGCTGGGCAAGCTGCCCGCAAAAAGGGCCTCGAACAAGCTGAGTTTGTATTGCGTCGCAAAGGTGCCCAATTGCCCCAGCGTTTGGTGTCCGATGCCGCGTTTGGGCGACGTGATGGCGCGCAAAAAAGCCGGGTCGTCGTCGTTGTTGATCCAAAGCCTGAACCAGGCACACAGGTCCTTGATTTCGGCTTTGTCAAAAAAGCTCTGCCCCCCAGACACTTTGTAGGGAATGTTGGCGCGTCGAAGGGCTTGCTCAAAGGGCCGAGCCATGTGGTTGGCGCGGTACAAGATGGCAAAGTCCTTGAACTCGCGGTGCTTGGACTCAAGCGAGTGACCACTGCGAATGGATTGAATGCGGGCAATCGCGCGGTCGGCTTCGTGCTCTTCGTTGACCGCATTCACCACCCGCACCGGTTCGCCTTCGCCCAGCTCCGAAAACAAGGTCTTGGGGAACAATTTGGGATTGGGTTGAATCACATGGTTGGCGGCCCGCAAGATGGCGCTGGTGGAGCGGTAGTTTTGCTCCAACTTGATCACCTTCAGGTTGGGGAAATCCAGCGGCAAGCGCTTCAGGTTGTCCAGCGTGGCGCCGCGCCAGCCATAAATGGATTGGTCGTCATCGCCCACCGCCGTGAAGCGAGCCCGTTCACCCACCAAATGCTTCAGGACTTCGTATTGTGTGGCGTTGGTGTCTTGGTATTCGTCCACCAGCACGTGGCCCATCTTGGCTTGCCAGCGCGCGCGCACTTCAGGAAAGTCGGCCAAAAGTTTCAGTGGCATGCCAATCAGGTCATCAAAATCTACGCTCTGGTATGCCGCCAATCGGTCTTGGTACAGACCCATGATGCGTGCAATCACGCGGGCATTGTCATCGGGCGCTTGGGCTGCGGCCTGCTCGGCATTCATACCCATGTTTTTCCAAAGACTGATGGTCCATTGCCATTGGCGAGCGGTGGCCGCATCGGTGGTGCCGCCACAGTCTTTCAAGATGCTGGTGACATCGTCGGCGTCCATGATGCTGAACTGCGGCTTGAGCCCCAGCACGCCACCGTCTTCACGCATGATCCGAACGCCCAAAGCATGGAAGGTGCAAATCACCACGTCCTTGGCCGCTCGGCCAATCAGTTGCTTGGCCCGCTCCCGCATTTCTGCGGCGGCTTTGTTGGTGAAGGTGATGGCGGCAATGCGCTTGGGCTCCAGCCCCGCTTCAATCAATCGCCCAATCTTGTGCGTGATCACCCGAGTCTTCCCAGAACCCGCCCCAGCCAAAACCAAGCAAGGCCCCGAGACATAGTTCACGGCTTCGAGTTGGGCAGGGTTGAGTCCGGCAGACATGGGCGTTGGAGATGGCGAGGCAAAGCGGGCCATCATAGCGGGTGATGGTGTGCGTTGGCTGTAGACGTGATCTTCATACGACAGCTGTAGGTTTGTCAGGTTATCCCTGGTCGGTCTGAGAGTTGTTTCTGGACTCCTTCGACGGGGCGTTACTGTCCAGGTCGCGACTGCACGTCTGACCAGTGAAGACGGATTTGCCGCGACAATCAACCCATGTTTGAAGTCTTGCGCGTCACATTTCCGTTTTTTGCATTGGTTTTTTGCGGCTACATGGCAGCCCGCAAAGGGCTTTTGCCGCTGGAGGCGATTCCTGGGCTGAACGGGTTTGTGTTGTTCTTTGCACTGCCATGCATGTTGTTTCGTTTTGGCGCCAGCACGCCCATCGCTCAGTTGCTGGATGCGGGGGTGTTCTTCACCTATTTGTTGTGCGCCATGGTCATGGTGGCATTCAGTGTGGCGGTCAGCCTGAACAAGCGCATTCGCTGGAATGACGCTTCTTTGGGTGCACTGGTCGCGGCCTTTCCCAACACCGGGTTCATGGGCGTGCCTTTGTTGGTGGCCTTGCTGGGGCCTGAGGCGGCAGGCCCGGCGATTGTCACCATCGTGGTGGACATGGTGATCACCACATCGCTGTGCGTCGCCCTGTCGCGCATGGATGCCGCAGGCGAACATGGTGCCGCCGTGGCGGCCCGCAAGGCGCTGGCGGGGGTGGTGCGCAACCCCATGCCGTGGGCCATCTCTTTGGGTGGCGCATTTTCGTTTTGGAACTATGAACTGCTGGGCCCCGTCGGCAAAACCGTGGGCTTGCTGGCCGATGCGGCATCGCCCGTGGCGCTCTTCACCATTGGTGCCGTGTTGGCACGGTCGCAATTGTTGGCGCACCAACGGCCACAAGGGCCTTTGCGGGTGGGCGATTATTTGCCGGTCGCCTTGATCAAGTTGTTGCTGCACCCCGTGTTGGTTTTTTTGGTGGCGGGCACCGCGGTGCAATGGGGCGTGCCCATCAGCCCGTTTGCTTGGATGGTGATGATTTTGGTGGCCGCATTGCCCAGTGCCAGCAATGTGTCGTTGTTGGCCGAGCGGTTGGGGGCAGACAATGGGCGCATTGCCCGCATTATTTTGGTCACCACCGCGGCCGCTTTTTTGACCTTTTCGGCCACCGTGACATTGATCAAGCCCTGAAAGGTTAGATGGCCTGTGGGTCGACATCGACCAGCCAGCGGATGACGCCTTTGTGTTCGGGCTGGCTGCGCAATTGGTGCAGAACGTCGTGCAGGTGTCGCAGCATTTTTTGCAGCGCCATGCGGTTCGTGCTTTCCAGCAGCATCTGGGCACGCTCGACATCGGCAACGCGCTGCATGCTCATGGGCACCGCCGGGTAGACACTCACTTGCAACACCAGATCGGCTGTTTCTGCGTTGGCGCTCAGCTGCAACTCCAGGGCTTCGCGTGCCGCGTTCAGCAGGGCTTGAGCCGCCTCTTGGGTGCGGGCATCGGCGCGCAGCAGCGCTTGGTGGCTGATGGGGGGCAGTTCGGCTGCCGTGCGTTCAGCCAGTTCGCTGGCGGCAAAAGCCGGGTAGTCGTGTTTTTTGAGCGCCTCAAACAGTGCGTGTTGGGGATGAAAAGTTTGCACCCACATTTCACTGCTGGCGCTTTGTGCCGCATCGCGTCCAGCACGGCCTGCGGCTTGCATGAGCAAGGCAAACAAACGCTCGGGGGCTCTGAAATCACTGGAAAAAAGAGCCGTATCGGGGTTGACCGCTGCGACCAGGGTGATGCGCCGAAAGTCGTGCCCTTTGGCAATCATTTGCGTGCCCACCAAAATATCGACCTCGCCAGAATGAACCGAGGCCAGTTGGCTTTCGAGCGCGCCCTTGAGCCGGGTGGTGTCAGCGTCGATGCGGGCAATGCGAACAGGACTGCCATCGGGCCTTTTGACGTGCGCCAGCAGTTCGGCCAAGTGTTCTTCGAGCTGCTCAGTGCCTCGGCCAATCGGTGCAATGTCAGAGTTGCCGCACGCCGGGCAAGCGCGTGGCACGCGTTCAGTGAGGCCGCAGTGGTGGCAACGCAGGGTGCGGTCGATTTTGTGGAACACGCGAAATGCACTGCAATGTTTGCAATCGCTTTTCCAGCCGCAATCGGCGCAATGCAACACCGGTGCATAGCCACGCCGATTGAGCAGCAACATGCTTTGTTCACCACGCTCTACCCGTGCCTGTAAAGCCGCCAGCAAGGGGGGCGACAGCACGGTGCGTCGAGCTTGCTTGCTCATGTCCACGCGGCGCACTTGGGGCAGCAGGCCAGTGCCAATTCGGGACGGCATGTGCAGCCGCACATATCGCCCGCCTTCAACTTCAGGGCGGCTCAGGTGCCAGCTTTCGAGTGATGGCGTGGCCGAGGCCAGCAACACTGTGGCGTTTTGCAGGCGACCTCGGTACACGGCCAGGTCGCGTGCTGAATAACGTGCACCTTCTTGTTGTTTGTAACTGGGGTCGTGTTCTTCATCGACCACAATCAGTTTCAGGTGTGGCATGGAGGCAAAGATCGACATGCGGGTGCCCAGCACGATGCGGGCATGTCCGGCATGGGCCGCCAACCAACCTTTGAGCCGCTGGGCGGGCGTCATGCCGCTGTGCATGGAGACCACCACCTCAGAGCCAAATCGCGCTTGTACCCGCGCTTCGAGTTGGGGGGTCAGGTTGATCTCGGGCACCATCAACAAAGCTTGCGCTTGGGGTTGGTTCGCGAGCATGCGTTCCACGGCTTGCAGGTACACCTCTGTTTTGCCGCTGCCCGTGCTGCCGAACAACAAAAATGGCCCGCTGTGCTGCGTCATTTGGTGCACCACTTCTTGTTGCTCTTCTGACAGGCCCGGGCCGGCTTGGGTTTGGACGACGCGTTCGGCGTTTTGCTTTTTGAGGCGCCGAGCCAGTTGCTCAGAGCTCAGGTCTCGCAATTGAGGGGGCAGGGCCGACATGGCCACCTCACCCAATGAGCGTTGGTAATACTGGGCAGAAAACTGCACCAACTGTCGCCAGTGGCCATCGAGCGGGGCCAGCCCCTCCAGTGCGCCCAGCACATCGCGCACGGCCGAAGCGGGCATGTCTGTCGGTGCGGCATCTCGAGTGGCCCAGACCACGCCCAACACCTCGCGCCGACCCAAGGGCACCCGCACCAGTTGCCCCGGTTGCAAGGGTTCGGGGCTGCGATAGCTCAACAGCCCCCCCACCTGGCTGTGGGCCGGGGTCTGGACGGCAACATCGATCCAATGGTGGGTGCTCACATTGTTCTCGGCGGTTTTGGCGAAGTTGTGGAAATTGGAACTTAGCTGGATTCTTGAAAAAACGCGTAAGTCGTTGATTTGAAAGTACTTTGAGCTTGATTCAGAAAATCTGTGGATAACTTTGGGGAAAACTCGGATGGATGGTCTCGGAAGCCTTGAAAATCAAGCCTTCCGTTAAATTGCACATGCAATGTGCAAGATAAAAAGTTCAATGAAAACAATGACTTAAATATTTCGCTGCGTGCTGAATTAGCGCATCCAACACCCGCCAGACTTGCTGCAACAAAAATCCGTTTTTGTGCATAAGTCAAGGGGTGGTAGCCCATTATTTTGCAAAAAAACCACTTTGCAAGCGGTTTTTTTATGCTAACGGCCTGCCCTCATTGGACCCCTTGGTCTACTTCTGGCGCAGCTTTTTGGAGTGGCTGTGCACGGTCTCCACCAACGCCGAGACATGCTCGGGCGGGGTGAACTGGCTGATGCCGTGGCCCAAATTGAAGATGTGGGTTGGGCCGGTGGTGGTGGGGTCGGTGTGTGGTCGGCCAAAGCTGTCGAGCACGCGCCGCACCTCGGTGGCAATTTGCTCGGGCGGGGCAAACAGCACATTCGGGTCGATGTTGCCTTGCAGTGCCTTGCCTTGACTGCCCAAAGTGTCACCTACTGAGC
>JBJOIR010000040.1:0-19196 GCA_046047055.1 Pseudomonadota bacterium
CACCGATGGCCACCGATTGGCATTCACCGCCGCCACACTCGATGTGGCCGTGCCCACCAAACAAGAAGTCATCTTGCCGCGCAAGACCGTTTTGGAGTTGCAGCGTTTGCTGTCCGACAACGACGGCGCCATCGAAATGCAGTTCGCCAACAACCAAGCCAAGTTCAGCTTTGACGGCATGGAGTTTGTGACCAAGTTGGTCGAGGGCAAATTCCCCGACTACAACCGCGTCATCCCCAAAGGCCACAGCAACAACCTCACACTGGGCCGTCAAGCCTTGTTGTCTTGCTTGCAGCGCACCGCCATCCTGACCAGCGACAAGTTCAAAGGCGTGCGGCTGAACCTCGACCCCGGCAGCCTGCGCGTGGCCTCGACCAACGCAGAGCAAGAAGAAGCCGTGGACGAGCTCGACATTGATTACTCAGGTGACAGCATCGAGATTGGCTTCAATGTGACCTACATCATCGACGTGCTCACCAACATGGGCCAAGACATGGTGCGCATCGACCTGGCCGATGCCAACAGCTCCGCACTGATCACCATTCCCGAGAACGACAACTTCAAATACGTGGTGATGCCCATGCGCATTTGAGGCTCGCGCCCACCGGCGATAGACCTTATCGAAACCCGCGACCTCTCGCGGGTTTCGGCCATTCAAGCGACAGAGAAAATTGAACATGACCGAAGAAATCAAGCCCAGCGAAGACGCTTTCACCACCGCGCAACCCAAGATCGACACCAATCAGGCGGGCGCGTCAGAAGGCTACGGCGAAGGCTCTATCCAAATTCTGGAAGGCTTAGAGGCGGTGCGCAAACGCCCGGGCATGTACATCGGTGATACCTCTGACGGCACCGGCTTGCACCACCTCGTGTTTGAAGTGGTGGACAACTCCATCGACGAAGCACTGGCCGGCCACTGCGACGATATCGTCGTCACCATCCACAGCGACAACTCCATCAGCGTGACCGACAACGGCCGTGGCATTCCTACGGGCGTGAAGATGGACGACAAGCACGAGCCCAAGCGCAGCGCGTCTGAAATCGCGTTGACCGAATTGCACGCCGGCGGCAAGTTCAACCAAAACAGCTACAAAGTCTCGGGCGGTTTGCACGGCGTGGGCGTGTCGTGCGTGAACGCGCTGTCCAAGTGGCTTCGCCTCACGGTGCGCCGCGAGGGCAAAGTGCACCAAATCGACTTTGCCAAAGGCTTTGTGCAAAACCGTTTGCTTGAAACGGTGGACGGCGTCGAAGTCTCGCCCATGCGCGTGACCGGGGCCACCGACAAGCGCGGCACAGAAGTGCATTTCTTGCCCGACACCGAAATCTTCACGCAGAACACCGATTTCCATTACGAAATTTTGGCCAAGCGCTTGCGTGAACTGTCCTTCTTGAACAACGGCGTGCGCATTCGCCTCAAAGACGAGCGCAGCGGCAAAGAAGACGACTTCTCAGGTGCGGGTGGCGTCAAAGGTTTTGTGGACTTCATCAACGCCAATAAAAAAGTGCTGCACCCCAATGCCTTCCACGCCAACGGCGAGCGCCCAGCCGACAGCTATGGCGGCATTCCCGGCACCAGCATTGGTGTTGAAGTGGCCATGCAATGGAACGACGGTTACAACGAGTCGGTGCTGTGCTTCACCAACAACATTCCGCAGCGCGACGGTGGCACCCACCTGACAGGCTTGCGTGCCGCGATGACCCGCGTCATCAGCAAGTACATCGAGGCGAACGAAATTGCCAAGAAGCAAAAAGTCGAAGTCAGCGGCGACGACATGCGCGAAGGCCTGTGCTGCGTCTTGAGCGTCAAAGTGCCCGAGCCCAAATTCTCCAGCCAGACCAAAGACAAGTTGGTCTCGAGCGAAGTGCGTGCGCCAGTAGAAGACATCGTGGCCAAAGCATTGACCGAGTTTTTAGAAGAGCGCCCGAACGACGCGAAGATCATCTGCGGCAAGATCGTCGAAGCCGCACGCGCACGTGAAGCGGCCCGCAAAGCCCGCGAAATGACACGCCGCAAAGGCGTGCTCGACGGCATGGGCTTGCCCGGCAAGTTGGCCGACTGCCAAGAAAAAGACCCGGCCCTGTGCGAAATTTACATCGTCGAGGGTGACTCCGCCGGCGGCTCGGCCAAGCAAGGCCGCGATCGTAAATTCCAGGCCATCTTGCCCTTGCGCGGCAAGATCTTGAACGTCGAAAAAGCCCGTTACGAAAAGCTGCTCACCAGCAACGAAATCGTCACACTCATCACCGCCTTGGGCACCGGCATCGGCAAAGCCACGGCAGAGTCAGGCAAGAGCGGCACCGACGACTTCAACGTCGACAAACTGCGCTACCACCGCATCATCATCATGACCGACGCCGACGTGGACGGCGCCCACATCCGCACGTTGTTGCTGACCTTCTTCTATCGCCAGATGCCCGAGTTGGTTGAGCGCGGACACATCTACATCGCCCAGCCACCGCTTTACAAAGTCAAGGCGGGCAAAGAAGAGCTGTACCTCAAAGACGGCCCGGCCCTCGACGGTTTCTTGTTGCGCATTGCGCTCAAAGACGCCAGCATTTCGACGGGCGGCGCAGCACCGCAAGTGCTGGCGGGCGAGACATTGGAAGCACTGGCACGCAAGCACCAAGTGGCCGAGTCGGTCATTGCCCGCTTGTCTAACTTCATGGACGCCGAAGCCCTGCGCGCGATGGCCGACGGCGTGTCACTGAACTTGGACACACTCGAGCAAGCCGCCGCATGTGCACCGGCACTGCAAGCGAAACTGCGCGAACTCAACACGACTGGCATCCCTGCTGAAGTGGCTGCCGAGTTTGATGTACGCACCGACAAGCCGATCTTGCGCATCAGCCGCCGTCACCACGGCAACATCAAGAGCAGCATCATCACGCAAGACTTTGTGCACGGCGCCGACTATGGCGCACTGGCCGAAGCGGCAGAGACCTTCCGCGGCTTGCTGAGCGAAGGTGCCAAAGCCACACGCGGTGAAGGCGAGCGCCAAAAAGAAGAAAAAGTGAGCGACTTCCGCCAAGCCATGCATTGGCTCATCAGCGAAGCCGAACGCACCACCAGCCGCCAACGCTACAAAGGTTTGGGCGAGATGAACCCCGCCCAGCTGTGGGAAACCACGATGGACCCCACCGTGCGACGCCTGCTGCGCGTGCAAATCGACGACGCCATCGAAGCCGACCGCGTCTTCACCATGCTCATGGGCGACGAGGTTGAGCCACGCCGTCACTTCATCGAGAACAACGCACTGCGGGCGGGGAACATCGATATTTGAGTCGAATCGGGCACCCATCCATGAAGCTCATCCGCAGCAAAGAGTTCAGTGCTCCGCAGGCTTGGGGCGCTTTGGATGTGGCCAACATGAATGGCGTCACAACGCGGATTCACTGGACAGACAAGCCCTACAAATGGCACATCAACGACGGTGAAGAAGTTTTCGCTGTGCTGGATGGTTGTGTGGACATGCACTACCGTGCTGATGGGCAAGAGCATGTGATGACCTTGGGTGTGGGCGATGTCTTTTTTGCAGGTATTGGCTGCGAGCATGTGGCGCATCCACGCGGCGAGGCCCGAATTTTGGTGGTCGAAAAAGAGGGCAGCGTTTAGAGCTTGGACGGTCTGATGTCAGCTGCCAAGCGGGTGCATGAGGCTGGGTATGAATGACGCTGATTCATCCATCACCATCACCCCGCGCATCCCTACTCCATAACTTTGAAATCCCTGCGCGTCCCAGTGCGCGCTGCTGTCAATGCAGTCGTGCTGGTGGCCGTGCACCGTCATGCGCGCGCCCATGCGGCGGGCCAATGCGTCCAGCTCTGTGAAGCCAAAGGGGTGGTAGCCGGGCGCTTCGTGGGTGATCAATATGTCGGCTTGTTGTGCGGCCAGTTGCGCCACTTCATCGGGGTAAATGCTGGACCAGTGTTTCAGCTGCACGCCGCCTTGCCAACGGTCAGCGGGCGGGGTGACGCTGGTGTGTTCTTCGCGGTTGCGAAATCGTACTGCTTGTGCGTCTTTGGGGTACCAGATCGCGCCGCGAAACACGCCGCCCAGCCCCGCAATGCGTGTGCCGCAGGGCAATTCGACCACGCGAGCGTGGATGTTTCGGTGTGACGCTTCGGGGTGCCACACGTGGGCAAAGTGGTTGGGGTGGTCGGTGTCGTGGTTGCCGTGGATGAACCAAACCCGGTCCCAAATGGCCTCAAGCTCGATGTGCAGCGGCCGAGCAGGCTCTAAGTCGCCCAACAAAATCACAGCGCGAGCACGGGTGTCCAGCGCTGCCTCGGTGATGTGCTGCCACTGGCCGTGGGGATCGCCGCAGAAGAGGAGAGGACCGGTCTGCATTTGGGGTTGTTCAACAAAATTGATTTGCTCGCATTGTGCCGGTCAATGCCGATCTATGCCGGTCTATGCCGTCATTTGTCGCCTCAGTTGTTGGGCTCATGCTTCGCTGACAGGCGCTCGTCAGCCGGTTCCCTCGTTATAGTCGGATCAACATGCAACCCATCGCCATCATTGACTTTGAGACCACCGGGATTTCGCCCAACATGGGTGATCGCGCCACCGAAGTGGCGATTGTGTTGTTGCAAGAGGGTCAGGTGGTCGACCGCTACCAAAGCTTGATGAATGCCGGGGTGCGGGTGAACTCTTTCATCACCCAGCTCACCGGCATCACCAACGAGATGGTTCAGGCCGCGCCTGCAGCCGAGCAAGTGATGCGCGAGGCGGCGCGCTTTGTCGGTGATTTGCCCATGGTGGCGCACAACGCGGCATTTGACAAAAAGTTTTGGCAGGCCGAGTTGGCCCGTTGTGGACAAGATGGCTCGCACGCCTTTGCCTGCACGTTGCTCTTGTCGCGCCGGCTGTATCCGCAAGCACCGAATCACAAGCTGGGCACGCTGGCGGCGTTGCACCATTTGCCTTCGTCAGGCCGCGCCCACCGTGCGCTCGCCGATGCCGAGATGGCGGCACATTTGCTGGCGCAAATGCAGCACGACCTCAAAACCCGTTACGGCTGCAACCAAGTTGACCACGCATTGATGATGGGCTTGCAACGCACCAGCCGACACATGGTTGGCAGCTATCTCAAGCAACGCGCAGGGCGTTAACCCTGCACCACGTCCCAATAGGCCTCGCGCGTCTCTGGGCTGACCGCGTCCAGCGCTTGTTCGTAGTGGGTTTTGTGCTGGGCCAGCATGCGGGCCGAGGCGATGGTTTTGGATTTGCAAAACCAGTGGCAGCTGTGCTGCATCAAAAACATCTCGCCCATCAGCCTGAACGAGCGCTCTTTGGCGGGCAGGCCTTGGCGGTTGCTCATGGCCCTTTCGATGCCTTGCGCATGTACCTCCAGCATGCGGCGCATGTCGAAGGTGGCTTTGGGCGACAGTTGGTCAATGTAGGGCAGTGCGATTTTGAAGGCGCGCGTGTCTGGCGCGGGTAATTTGGCAAATTCTCGGGCGAGGTTCTGGAACTCAACGGCCAATTGTTGTTCGGTCGTGTCTTGCAATTGCAAGATGTGTTGCTGGCGCTCGAGGTCGGCTTCGCCCAGTGCCCGCATGTAAGCGCTGGTGAGTTGCTCCATGTGTTTTTCGATTTGGTAGGGGCGCAAATAGTCGGCCAGCAGGGCCGTGCGTTTGCGCCGACCTTGGGTGTTGAGCCAATGGATACCCGTGGCCAATAAGAACAAAAGACTGAGAAATTCCATAAAAACAAACGTATCTTGGCCGGGATAGCCGTTGTGGCAAGTGTATGAGTTCGGCCAATGCTTCAGAGGGAAAAGGCCCCCGAGAAAGGGTATTTAGACACAGGGATGACAAATCGGACATTTGGAGAGGTCACTCTAAAGTGCGGGTAATCCCTTGCTATGGTGGGGTGGCGGTGTTCAAATTGCTGCATTGCAACAAACCTTTCTAAGGAACACACCATGAACTTCAACGCCGAACAATTCTCCGCGGCCCAACAAGCCAACCTGGCCGCTGCTGCTGACCTGTCTCAAACCGCTTTCGCTGGTTTCGAGCGTTTGGTCGAACTGAACATGGCTGCTGGCAAAGCCGCTGTGGGCGAGTCTTTCGCCAACGTGCAAGCCTTGATGGCTGCCAAGTCGCCTCAAGACCTGATGGCTGTGCAAGCCGCTTTGGTGCAGCCTGCCTTCGAAAAGTCGGTGTCTTATGGCCGTCACTTGGCTGAAATCGCCAACAGCACGGGCGCCGTGTTCAGCAAAGCTGTCGAAAGCAAAGTGGCCGAGTCTGAGAAAGCCGTCAAAAGCATGGTTGAAAACAGCCTGAAAAACGCACCTGCTGGCTCTGACGCCGCTGTTGCCGTTTTCAAAACGGCTTACGAAGCCAGCCAAACTGCTGCTGAAACCCTGAAAAAAGTGGCCAAGCAAGCCGCTGACACAGCCGAGTCCAACATCAAGGCCGCCACTGCCCAAGCCGAAGCTTCGGTCAAGGCCGCCATGTCCAAGGCCAAAGCCAAGGCCTAATTTGCCGATGCAAAAGCGGGCCTGAAGGGCCGGCTTTCTACAATCAGGGTGTCTTCGGACACCCTTTTTGTTTTGGAAATCGCCCATGTCCACTGCCTTCGCGCAAGCCTCTGCCCCTGTTTTGCACATTGCAGGCGGTGTGGCCACCATCACCTTGAACCGCCCGGCCCAACGCAACCGACTGGAAAACGCCGACCTCAAGGCCTTGCTGGCGCACTTTGACACGGTCAACCAACAGGCCGATGTGCGTGTGCTGGTGCTCACCGCTCAGACCGTGGGTCAGCCCAAGCCGGTGTTTTGTGCGGGCTATGACATTGGGGGCTTTGACGAGCCGGGGCATGGGGCGACATTTTTTGAAACCATTCCGAACGCCTTGGCTGCTTTGCGCCCGGTGACGGTGTGCGCACTGAATGGCAGCGTTTACGGCGGCGCCACCGACTTGGTGTTGGCCTGTGATTTGCGCGTGGGTTTGCAAGGGCTCGAGTGGCGCATGCCTGCGACAGCACTCGGCCTGCACTATTACCCAAGTGGTTTGCAGCGCTATGTGCGTCGGTTTGGCATGGCCGGCGCGCGGCGGGCATTTTTGACGGCGCGCCCTTTTACCGACCGACAACTCGAGGCGATGGGCTTGTTCGAGGCATGGGTCACGGCCGAGGCATGGGAGCCCACGGTGCAGGCTTTGGTCGCAGATGTTTTGGCTTTGGCACCATTGGCGGTGCAGGCCACCAAGCAGTCGTTACAAGACATCGAGACCGGGCAGTTTGACGAAGCGGTGGTGCGCGAACGCGAGCACATGACCAGCCGCAGTGCCGACTTTGCCGAAGGGCGCGCGGCGTTTGCCGAGCGTCGCAAGCCGGTGTTTGTGGGCCGGTAACCCGACTCGGCGCTAGGCAGTGGCCGAAGCCGGGCCCGAGGCCGATCGTCCGGCAGACCACGCTGTGCCCATCGAGGCGGCCATGACCATGGCAATGGCCAAGCCCTGCAGCAAGGTCAAGTGCTCGGCCAAAACAACCCATCCCGCCAAGGCACCCACGGCGGGCTCCAGGCTGAGCAAAATACTGAAGGTGTTTTTGGGCAAGTGGTTCAGTGCAAACATTTCCAGTGCATACGGAATGGCGCTGGACAGCAGGGCCACGGCCAAGCCGGCCACCAACCACTGCGGATTGAGCAAAGCGCTGCCCGCATGCCACACCCCGATCGGGACCACCACCAAAGCGGCGGCCAGCATGCCCATCGGTGTAGCTATGCCGCCATAGCGTCTGGCGACTCGCTGTCCAAAAACGATGTACAACGCCCAACACATGCCTGCTGCCAAAGCCAAGGCCATGCCTTGTGGGTCGAGTGCGGTGGCCTCGTGTGTCCATGGCCAGGGCAGCAACAACCCCAAACCCAAAGCGGCCAACACCACCCAAAGCCAGTCGCTGGGTTTTTTAGAGGTCCAGACCGCCACGGCCAAAGGCCCGGTGAATTCAATGGCGATGGCCACGCCAAACGGGATGGTTTTGATGGCGCTGTAAAAAAAAAGATTCATGACGCCCAATGTGACGCCATACAAACCCAGCGGAAGAGCGTCAGCCCAAACCCATTTGCGGCGCCATGGACGGAAGACGGCCATCAGCATCAGCGTGGCGAAAAAGAGGCGATAGGCCGTGGTGCCTTCGGCGCCCAAAGCAGGAAACAGGCTTTTGGCAAACGAGGTGCCAACGGCCAAAGACACCAGGCTGCACATCAAGGCCAGCATGGCCCACAAACGCAAATTCAAGGGGGGGTTCTTTCCGTGCGACGGGGTTTGCAGAGGCAATCCGTCAAGTCAAAAGGCTTTTAAGCGGCATCATAGCGCCGCATACAATGGCGGCTTCGTCTTTGGGGTGCACAGTGGCGCCCCGATTCAACCCAAATTAGCCTTTTTGTGGAGCTTTCATGTTCATTTCTTCCGCTTTTGCCCAGACCGCTCCTGCCGCTGCCGCCGGTGGCGACATGCAGTCCACTTTGATGAGCATGTTGCCTTTGTTGCTGATGTTTGCCGTGCTGTATTTCGTCATGATTCGCCCTCAGATGAAAAAGCAAAAAGAGCACCGCGCCATGATCGACGCGCTGGCCAAGGGCGACGAAGTCGTGACGGCGGGTGGCATGCTGGGAAAAGTCAGCAAAATTGGCGATGCTTACATTGGCATCGAGTTGGCCGCTGGGGTTGAAGTCCAATTGCAGCGCAGCGCCGTGGTTCAGGTGTTGCCCAAAGGCACTTTGAAGTAATTCACTCGGGTCGCATTTGAGGGGCCGCGGCCACCGCTGGCCCCGTTTATTTTTTCTGTACGCGAGTCACTATGAACCGTTACCCGGTCTGGAAATACGCGATCATCGTGATCGCTACGTTGCTGGGCGTCATCTACACGCTGCCCAACTTTTTCGGTGAAGCCCCTGCGGTGCAGGTCTCTTCGAGCAAGGCCACCATCAAGGTGGACACGCAAGTGCTGCAAAAAGTCGAAGACGCGCTGAAAGCGGCGTCTCTCGAGGCGCAAGCCATCAGCTTGGAGGGCACCTCGGTTCGTGCGCGCTTTGCCAACACCGACCAGCAACTCAAGGCGAAAGACGCGATTCAAAGGGCTCTGACGCCTGAAGGTGCCGACCCCCAATTTGTGGTGGCTTTGAACTTGGTGCCGCGTTCGCCCGCTTGGCTCTCGGCGCTGCATGCCTCGCCCATGTACTTGGGTCTGGATTTGCGCGGTGGCGTGCACTTCATGTTGCAAGTGGACATGCAAGCCGCTTTAACGCAAAAGGTTGAGTCCATCACCGGTGACCTGCGCAGCTTGTTGCGCGAAAAAGATGTACGCCACGGCGGCATCAGCCGCAATGGGCAGAGCATTGAAATCCGTTTGCGTGATGCGCAGCAAGTTGAAGCCGCCCAGCGCGTTTTGACGGCGCAGTTTCCAGATCTGCAAACCCAAGCAACATCGGCCGGCAACGAATTCCGCTTGACCGCCAACATCAAGCCGGAAGCTTCACGCAAAGTTCAAGAGCAGGCCTTGAAGCAAAACATCACCACGTTGCACAACCGCATTAACGAGCTGGGCGTGGCCGAGCCGGTGATTCAGCAGCAAGGGCTCGACCGCATTGTGGTGCAACTGCCCGGTGTGCAAGACACGGCCAAAGCCAAAGACATTTTGGGTCGCACCGCTACGCTGGAAGTGCGCATGGTGGACGAAAGCACCGAAGCCCGTGCCGCAGAGCAAGCGGGCGGCGTGGTGCCATTTGGTGCCGAGCGTTATCTGGAGCGCGATGGCCGTCCCTTGATCGTCAAGAAACAAGTGGTTTTGACCGGCGACAACCTGACCGATGCCCAGCCTGGCTTTGACAGCCAAACCCAAGAGCCGGTGGTCAACCTGACACTCGACGCCAAGGGCGCGCGCATTTTCAAAGATGTGACGCGTGACAACGTCGGCAAGCGCATGGCCATCATCTTGTTTGAAAAAGGCAAGGGCGAAGTGGTGACTGCGCCCGTGATTCGCGCCGAGATCGGTGGCGGGCGTGTGCAAATTTCAGGCCGCATGACCACCGTCGAAGCCAACGACACGGCGTTGTTGTTGCGCGCCGGCTCTTTGGCTGCGCCGATGGAGATCATCGAAGAGCGCACCATTGGCCCCAGCTTGGGTGCAGAAAACATTGCCAAGGGCTTCAACAGCGTGACCTGGGGTTTCTTGGTCATCGTCGCCTTCATGGCGATTTATTACGCCATGTTCGGGCTGTTCTCGGGCATTGCTTTGGGCGTGAACTTGCTGTTCTTGGTGGCCATTTTGTCCATGCTGCAAGCCACCCTGACCTTGCCGGGTATGGCCGCGATGGCGCTGGCGCTGGGCATGGCGATTGACTCGAACGTGCTGATCAATGAGCGCGTGCGTGAAGAGCTGCGCAACGGGGTCAGTCCGCAAGCGGCCATTCATGCGGGTTACGACCGTGCATGGGCCACCATTTTTGACTCGAACATCACCACCCTGATTGCCGGCGTGGCCTTGTTGGCCTTTGGCTCAGGCCCGGTGCGCGGCTTTGCTGTGGTGCATTGCATCGGCATTTTGACGAGCATGTTCTCGGCCGTGTTCTTCTCGCGTGGCTTGGTCAACCTCTGGTATGGCGGCAAGAAGAAACTCAAATCGGTATCGATTGGCACCGTTTGGCGGCCTGATGCTGGCACTGCGGTGAAAGCCGACTAAGCGGAGCGGATCATGGAATTATTCAAAATCAGAAAAGACATCCCGTTCATGAAGCATGCGTTGGTTTTCAACGCCATTTCCTTCATCACGTTTGCCTTGGCGGTGTTCTTTTTGTTCACACGCGGCTTGCACCTGTCGGTCGAGTTCACGGGCGGCACACTGATGGAAGTCAGCTACAGCCAGCCAGCGGATGTGCAAAAAGTGCGCAGCACCGTGGCCACGCTGGGCTTCTCGGAAGTGCAGGTGCAAAACTTTGGTTCGGCACGCGATGTGATGATCCGTTTGCCCGCGCAAAAGGGCGTCAGCTCGGCACAGCAAAGTGAAAAAGTGTTGACGGCGTTGAAGGCTGACAGCCCCGATGTCACGTTGCGTCGCACCGAGTTTGTTGGCCCTCAAGTGGGTGACGAACTGGCCGAAGATGGCCTCAAGGCCTTGGGCTTTGTGGTGCTGGGCATCATGATTTATTTGGCCGTGCGCTTCGAGTGGAAGTTTGCGGTCTCGGCCATCATTGCCAACTTGCACGACGTCATCATCATCTTGGGCTTCTTTGCATTTTTCCAGTGGGAGTTTTCGCTGGCGGTGCTGGCTGCGGTGCTGGCGGTGTTGGGCTATTCGGTCAACGAATCGGTGGTGATTTTTGACCGTATCCGTGAAAACTTCCGCCGTTATCGCAAGATGAACACGGTGGAGATCATCGACAACGCGATCACCTCAACCATCAGCCGAACCATCATCACGCACGGCTCGACCCAGATCATGGTGCTGTCGATGTTGTTGTTCGGTGGTGAGACACTGCACTACTTTGCGATGGCGCTGACCATCGGCATTTTGTTCGGCATTTACTCGTCGGTGTTTGTGGCTGCCGCCATTGCGATGTGGTTGGGCATTGAGCGCGAAGACCTGATCAAGCCGATCAAGAAAGACAACGATCCGGGCGATGAAAATTCGGGTGCGGTGGTCTAACCTCAGCCCGCATCAGACCCCAAGCACAAGGGCGCCCACTGGGCGCCCTTTTTTTTGCCATGCCACTTGTGGGTTTTGCGCTTCCTTGATGATGGGTTTTGGGCACAAGTGCTTTGCTCGCCATGTGTCAGGCGCTGCTGATGCGCTGGAAAAGGCCTCCCGGCAATCGGTGCACGTGCCCCATCAGCTCCAACTCCATCAGCTGGGCTTGCAGCCTGGCGGTGCTCCATCCGCACCGGGCTTGCAGCGCATCAAGGCTCACGGGGTCGTAGCCCAAGGCACTCAACAGCGCGGCCTCATCGGGGCTGCTCGACGGGGCGGTGAATGCATCGTCAGTGGCCTGCCCCCCTGCGGGTTGCGGCCACACCGGCAGTTGCAACTCTTCTAAAACATCTTGTGCCGACTCCACCAATTTGGCGCCTTGCTTGATCAGCCAGTGGCACCCCTTTGATTGCGCGGCATGAATCGAGCCAGGAATAGCCATCACATCTCGGCCTTGCTCGAGGGCCTGTTTGGCCGTGATGAGCGAGCCTGAGGGCAGAGCAGCCTCGACCACCAGCGTGGCTTGTGACAAACCCGAAATCAGGCGATTGCGTTTTGGAAAATTTGCTCGCAGAGGCGGTGTGCCCAATGGGTATTCACTGAGTATCAAACCTTGCTGGGCAATTTGGTGCGCCAGGTCGCGGTGTTGGCGTGGGTACACCCGGTCTAGCCCGGTGCCCACCACTGCCAGAGTGGGCAGCTGGGGCGGTGGTGCGTCGCGCATGGCGGCACCCAACAGCGCGCCTTCGTGCGCCGCACCGTCGATGCCCAGCGCCAGCCCCGAGACAATGGTCAGCCCACTTGCACTCAGGCTGCACGCAAAGTCACGCGCATTGATTTTTCCTTGCGGGGTCGGGTTGCGGCTGCCCACCATGGCGATGGTGTGCGTGGCTTGCAGTTGGGCCAAAGCGTGTGTCTGGCCCAAGGCATAGAGCATCAGGGGTGGGTCTGCAATGTTCAGCAAAGCAGCCGGGTAGTCGGCATCTGCCAAAGTCACCACGGCACGCTGAACGCCAGTTTCAGGCGCTTCATGAAGCCAACGCCATGTGGTGGCGTTTAACTCAGCCCAACCCGCAGGCAGGGCGCACAAGGCTTGGGCTTGCAATGCAGAGACACATTGCCGCAAAGCCTCTTCGGGCTGTTCGAAGATCGCCTCGGGCGGGCCAAATGCCGCCAACAGTCGCCGCGCGGCATCGGGCCCCACGCCGGGGGTGAGCGCAAGGCGCAACCACGCGCCCAACGATTCGGGTGTGTTCAGCATTTTTTCTCCCTGTGCAGCCTGTGTGGCTGTCTGTCAGGGCATTGTGGGTGAAATGCAGCGCCCTGCCAATGGGGCGATTCAGGTCTTGCGGCGCTGGTGTTTGAACACTTCTGAAAAAACCAAATGGTTCAGCACGGCCACGACCCAGCAAATGAAGCCGGTCCAAAAAGTATGGCTGGGGTAATGCGCGCCGCGCAAGGTTTGGGTCGTGCCCAACACCACACCACACAACACCACCGCCAGCAAGATGCGTTGCCCAATGCGCCGCTGTGGCGCCAAGTCGGAGGCCAGCCAAGGCAAAGTCAACGCCAAAAATGCCAGCGCCGATGACACGTGCCCACCGGGAAAGCAGCGGCCCGAGCCGCCATCGGGCACGCCCCAACGCCAGTGCGACACATACGCTGCGGGGCCGCCAAACGCCTGCAAATCCCAAGGGCAACTGGTCAGGCTGAACTGCTTCAACGTGCTGATGGTGATGAGACTCAAGGTGATGCCCACCATGATTTCTGCGCGTTGCAGACGGGTGAGCTGACGTAAAAAAGACTGCGGCCACCAGACCATGACCAGCAAGGCCAAATACACCACAATGGCGAACTGCTTGGCTCTCAAATGCAAGATCTGGTCCAGCCACCAATTGCCGCGCGCAAAAAAACCACTGCTGTCGGCGAAAGCATGCATCACCAACGGGTCGAGACCTGAAAAATCCCACGCCATTAACGCGATGAAAGCGAGGCTGCTGAACAGCCCCAAGCGTTGGGCGGGACGGAGGTCGGCCCAAGTGAAATAGGCAGGTGCGGGGGTCATGAGGCGCTGTGGGCAATGAAACGTTTGCCCCGAATGTAATGGGGTTTGCGCCAGAGGGTGCCAGTGCACCGATTTTTTGTCATGGCTTTATCGGCTGGCTCAGTCGGCGTTCATCTGCGGTGTCTAGAATCGAGCCCATTTCAGTCAGTCCCCTTTACCTTTTGACGGTCTCCATGAAGTTTTTTATTGCGCGCTCCGCCTGGCACCCCATTTCATTGTTGGCGGTGTTGTCCCTATGGATCGGCACCGTGGGCAACTTGCCGTTTTGGCTGGCCATTTGGCGACTGCCCGAAACACAAGGTCTGCGCGCGCTGAGCACCATGGGCAGTTTGTGGCTGATCTTGGTGTGCCTGTTGGGCTGGTTTTTGTGCCTGTGGGTGTGGCCGCGATGGCTCAAGCCGGCTGCCGTGGTGATGCTGATCACGGTGACCTCCAGCAGTTATTTCATGGTGACTTATGGCGTGGTCATCGACCCCAGCATGTTGGCCAACGTGGTGCAAACCGATGTGCGCGAGGTGCGTGACCTGTTGTCGTGGAACATGTTGGCGACCTTCGTGGGGGGCGTCATTCTGCCGGGGCTGTGGTTGTGGATGCAGCCTGTTCGCAAGGTCAAGTTGCTGCCCCTCATAGGTCGGCAGTTGGCGGTGTCGGTGCTGGCCTTGTTGGTGGCAGTGGGCATGTTTTGGGCGGCGTTTCAAGACATCGCTTCGCTCACCCGCACGCACAAACATTTGCGCTACATGATCAACCCCTTCAACAGTGTGTATGCGATTGCCCATTTGTTTGTGGACAAAGCGAGCCTGGCCACTCAGCCACTGCAAGCAGTAGGAGAAGACGCGCAATGGACCGGCAAGGCCACGGCCGAAAGCAACGCGCCTTTGATGGTGTTGGTTTTGGGCGAAACCGCACGAGCAGCCAACTTTGGTTTGGGCGGGTATGCCCGCGAGACGACGCCACAGCTTAGAAAACTGCAAGCGCAGGGCGATCTGACTTATTTTTCCAATGTCACTTCATGTGGCACCAGCACCCAAGCCTCGGTGCCGTGCATGTTTTCACATTTGGGCAAGCCGGCGTATGAGGCCAGCAACCAACGCTTTGAGGGCTTGCTCGATGTCTTGCAACGTGCTGGTTTGGCGGTGCTTTGGATCGACAACCAGTCGGGCTGCAAAGGTGTTTGTGACCGTGTGTCCAACACCTCCACCACGGCGCTGAAGGTGCCCGAGTTTTGCAGCACAGGTGAGTGTCTGGACGAGATCATGTTGCACGAGTTGCCCAAGCAACTGGCCGCCTTGGACCCGGTCAAACGGGCCAAAGGCACGGTGGTGGTGATGCACCAAATGGGCAGCCACGGCCCGGCGTATTACAAGCGCTCGCCCGCTGCCATGAAGCAGTTTTTGCCCGAGTGCAGCAGCCATGCCTTGCAAAATTGCCCGCCCGAGCACATCGTGAATGCCTACGACAACTCGATTTTGTACACCGACCACTTTGTCGCCAAAACCGTGCAGTGGCTGCAAAAACAAGCCCGCCCCACTGCGCTGATGTACCTGTCGGACCACGGCGAATCTTTGGGTGAAAACGGCATTTATTTGCATGGCATGCCCTACAGCATGGCGCCCAAAGTGCAAATTCAAGTGCCGATGCTGGTGTGGTTGTCCAAGCCGCTGCAAAAACAGCGCGGCTGGAACATGTCTTGTTTGCAAGCGCAAAGTGCCAAGCCGCTCTCGCACGACCACTTGTTTCACTCGATGTTGGGCTTGAATCAGGTCAAAACCAGTTTGGCCAAGCCCGAGCTGGACCTCTTTTCGGCCTGCACTGCTGGCCGTTGAGACCGGGGCAGCCAGCAGCACGGGCCTGTCTCGGCAAGCGCATTGGAAATTAGGGACAATACAGGCCTGAATTCTTTACCGTTCTGCTGCCATGGCCCTGCTTTCCATTCTTTGTTATCCCGATGTCCGCCTGCACAAGGTGGCCAAGCCCATCGTTGCCGTGGATGGCCGCATCCAAACGCTGATTGATGACATGTTGGAGACCATGTACGACGCCAACGGCATCGGCTTGGCAGCCACCCAAATTGACGTGCACGAGCGATTGGTGGTGATCGATGTTTCGGAGGAGCGCAACCAGCCCATGGTGTTGATCAACCCTGAAATCACTTGGATGGGCGATGAGCGCGTCAAAGGCGATGAAGGTTGTTTGTCGGTACCTGGCATCTACGATGGCGTGGAGCGCGCCACCGCGGTCAAGGTCTCGGCACTCGACCGCAAAGGCCAACCGCAAGTCATCGAAGCGGAGGGTTTGTTGGCGGTCTGCATTCAGCATGAGTTGGACCACCTCAAGGGCAAAGTGTTCGTTGAATACCTGTCGCCACTCAAACAAGGGCGCATCAAGACCAAGTTGGTCAAAGCCCAAAAAGCCGAGCGCTGAACGCTGAACTCAGGATGCGTTTGATATTTGCGGGCACGCCCGAATTTGCCCAAGTCGCCATGGCGGCGCTGCACTCGGCGGGGCACGAAATTGTTTTGGTGTTGACCCAGCCCGATCGCCCTGCCGGACGGGGCATGAAGCTGCAACCCTCGCCCGTCAAGCAATGGGCTTTGTCGCACCAAGTGCCCGTGGCCCAGCCGCGCAGTTTGCGCTTGGACGGCAAATACCCCGAAGACGCCACGGCTGCGCGAGACATCCTGTTGGAGGCGCAGGCCGATGCCATGATCGTGGCCGCTTATGGCTTGATCTTGCCGCAGTGGACCTTGGACTTGCCCCGTTTGGGGTGCCTGAACATCCATGCCTCGCTGTTGCCGCGCTGGCGCGGGGCTGCGCCTATTCACCGCGCCATCGAGTCCGGGGACAGCCAGACCGGCATCACCATCATGCAAATGGATGCGGGCTTGGATACGGGCGACATGCTGTGGGTGCGCCAAGAGACCATCTTGCCGCACGACACCACGGCGCTGCTGCACGACCGTCTGGCCGCGCTGGGGGGTGAGGCGATCGTGCAGGCCTTGGCCACTTTGAATGCATTGCCTCACCAAAAGCAACCGGCCGAGGGCGTGACTTATGCCCACAAGATCGAAAAAACCGAAGCCGCCTTGGACTGGGCTTTGCCCGCCGAGGTGCTGGCCCGTCGCATTCGCGCGTTTGACCCTTTCCCGGGCATGACAGTGCCGCTCACACTGTCCACGGGCACCGAAACCTTGAAACTCTGGCGCGCCGAAGCCGAACCTTTGGGCACACAGGCCGAGCCGGGCACGGTCATCAGCGCCGATGCCTCGGGCGTTCGCGTGGCGTGTGGCCAAGGCCAGTTGTGTTTGACGCAACTGCAGCGCCCCGGGGGCAAACGCTTGGACGCGGCAGACTTTTTGCGGGGTTGCCCCCTGCAAGCCGGGCAACGCCTGGTGGGGGCCTGATGTTTTTTTTGTCACGCCTGTACCGCCATCCGGCATTTGTACTGGGCATGCGCGAAGTTTCACCTCAAGCCCCTGGCATTGCGGCTTGGGGCCTCATGACCGGGGTGGCCATGGTCAAGTCGGGCATGAGCGTGTTCGAGGCCAGTGCCATGACTTTGCTGGTGTTTGCCGGCAGTTCGCAACTGGCCGCCATCCCCTTGATCGTGGCTGGTGCGCCGGCTTGGGTGATCTTGGCCACCGGCTTTTGCGTCAACTTGCGCTTTGTCGTCTTCAGCCTGCACCTGAGACCTTACTTGATCCACTTGCCGCGTTGGCAGCGCATGTTTCACGCTTACCTCACGGCCGACATCAGCTATGTGCTATTCACACGCAAATACGCGCACCCCGGGCAAAACGACGCCGAGCGCCATGAGCAAGAAGCTTATTTGGCTGGCAACGATTTCTTGAATTGGTTGTCTTGGATCGTGGCCAGTTTTGTGGGCATCGCCTTGGCCAATTTCATTCCGCCCAGCTGGGGCTTGGGCTTTGCAGGCATCTTGTGTTTGCTTGGCATTCAGTGCTCGTTGGCCAGCTCGCGCATGCGCATCTTGTCGGCCGCGGTGGCTGGCGTGGCGGCGGTGGTGGCCTACAGCTTGCCCCTCAAGCTCAACATCGTGGTGGCGATTGCGGTGGCCGTGATCTTGTGCTTGACGGTCGAAAAACTTCGCCCTGCGCCTGGAGCCGCAGCATGAGTTTGGGCGGAACTGATTTCTGGACCTTGGCCGTCATTGTTGGGTTGGCGCTGGTGACGGTGCTCACGCGCAGTTTCTTTTTTATCTCGAGCAAAAGCTGGCAGTTGCCTCACTGGGCGCAACGCGGTTTGCAATACGCCCCCATTGCGGCGTTGTCGGCGGTGGTGGTGCCTGAGATCGTCACCGTGCAAGGCGAGTGGATCAGCACTTGGCAAGATGCACGCTTGTTTTCGGCCGTGGTCGGCGCTGCCGTGTATTTTTGGCGCCGCGATGTGCTGTTCACCATCATCGCTGGCATGGCGGTTTATTTGCCTTTGCACCTCGGCTTGGGCTGGTAAAGCGCTACTTGCGTGCTCGGTGGGGCGTTGTTCCGGGTTCGTACCTGCTTTATGGGCTGAGGCAACCTGTGTGGGCTTTTAAAATCACCGGTAGTTCTTTCATTTACCGAGTCCCATCATGAACGTCATCCGTTTTTCTGACCTGTGTGCCCATGGCCAAGCCGCTGGCCAACGCGTTTTCATTCGTGCTGACCTGAACGTGCCGCAGGCCGACGACGGCAGCATCACCGAAGACACCCGCGTGCGCGCCAGCGTGCCGTGCATTCAGATGGCGTTGGCTGCAGGCGCCGCCGTCATGGTGACCAGCCACTTGGGCCGCCCCACCGAGGGTGAGTTCAAGCCCGAAGACTCACTGGCCCCCGTGGCCAAGCGTTTGGGCGAGTTGCTCGGCCGTGAAGTGCCGCTGATCTCCAACTGGGTGGATGGCGTGCAAGTGGCCCCCGGCCAAGTGGTGCTGTTGGAAAACTGCCGCGTCAACAAGGGCGAAAAAAAGAACGATGAAGCACTGGCCCGCAAGATGGCTGCGCTGTGCGATATTTTTGTCAACGACGCTTTTGGCACCGCCCACCGCGCCGAGGGCACCACCTATGGCATTGCCCAGTTTGCGCCCATCGCTTGCGCAGGCCCATTGTTGGCGGCCGAGATCGACGCCATTGGCAAGGCCTTGGCCAACCCCAAGCGCCCGCTGGCGGCCATTGTGGCGGGCAGCAAGGTCAGCACCAAGCTGACCATCTTGAAGAGCTTGTCGCAAAACGTGGACCAATTGATCGTGGGCGGCGGCATTGCCAACACCTTCATGTTGGCGGCGGGCCTGAAGATTGGCAAAAGCCTGGCCGAGGCCGATTTGGTGGGCGAAGCCAAAGCCGTGATCGAGGCCATGAAGGCGCGCGGCGCTGAGGTGCCGATTCCCACCGATGTGGTGGTGGCCAAGACCTTTGCCGCCGACGCGGTGGCCACCGTGAA
>JBJOIR010000041.1:0-19139 GCA_046047055.1 Pseudomonadota bacterium
GCAGACAACACCCCAACGCAGACAACACCCCAACGCAGACAACACCCCAACGCAGACAACACCCCAACGCAGACAACACCCCAACGCAGACAACACCCCAACGCAGACAACACCCCAACGCAGACAACACCCCAATAAAGACAGAAGCACAACACAGACAGCGTTACCATCCCAGCCCATGCACACCTCCGCACTTGTCCTTTTTTCGGGTGGCCAAGACTCCACCACCTGCCTGGCCCATGCTTTGGCCCGTTATGACCGTGTCGAAACTCTGGCTTTTGACTATGGCCAGCGCCACATGGTCGAGCTGGATGCTCGGCTGAACGTGTTGACCGCGATCAAGGCGCGCTTTCCGGCCTGGGCCCCCAAGATGGGCGAGGACCACCTGCTGGACGCGGGCATCCTGGGGCAGATCAGCGAGACGTCTTTGACCCGCGACACCGCCATTCAGATGGAAAGCTCGGGCCTGCCCAACACCTTTGTGCCGGGGCGCAACCTGCTGTTCCTCACGCTGGCGGCGGCTTTGGCTTATCGCCGGGGTTTGCAGGTCATCGTTACCGGCGTGTGCGAGACGGATTTTTCGGGTTACCCGGACTGCCGTGACGACACCATGAAGGCCATGCAGGTCGCCCTGTCGCTGGGCATGGACCGCAAGCTTCTGATCGAGACGCCGCTGATGTGGATCGACAAGGCGCAGACCTGGCAACTGGCGCACAACTTGGGCCAGCAAGCCGACCCGGCGCAAGGCGGGCAGGCGTTGGTGGACTTGATCGTGGAGCACACCCACACCTGCTATTTGGGCGATCGCAGGCAGCGCCACGATTGGGGATATGGCTGCGGCCAGTGCCCGGCATGCCAGTTGCGGGCAGCGGGCTTTGCGCGGTTTCAAAAAAGCTGAAACCCCAACTTTTACAATAGACCCATGAAGACCCTTGCCTACACCCGCGCCCAAGCGCTGCCCGAGATCCTGAAAACCCGCATTGCCATTCTGGATGGCGCTATGGGCACCATGATCCAGCGCTTTAAATTGGGTGAGGCCGATTACCGGGGCGAGCGCTTCAAAGACTTTCCAAAAGACATCAAAGGCAACAACGAGTTGCTGAGCCTGACCCGGCCTGATGTGATTCGTGACATCCATGAAGGCTATTTGGCAGCAGGTGCCGATCTGATCGAGACCAACACCTTTGGCGCCACCACGGTGGCTCAGGCGGACTACGACATGCAGCACTTGGCCCGCGAGATGAACCTGCAATCGGCCAAATTGGCCCGCGCCGCTTGTGACAAGTTCTCCACCCCCGACAAGCCCCGCTATGTGGTCGGCGCCTTGGGCCCCACACCCAAAACCGCCAGCATCAGCCCCGATGTGAACGATGCGGGTGCGCGCAATGTGACCTTTGAAGAACTGCGTGCGGCCTATTACGAGCAAGTCGAAGCCTTGGTCGAAGGCGGCTCAGATGTGCTGTTGGTCGAAACCATTTTTGACACCTTGAACGCCAAGGCGGCGCTGTTCGCCATTGAAGAGTTTTTTGAAAAGAGCGGCGAGCGCCTGCCCCTCATCATCAGCGGCACCGTGACCGATGCTTCAGGCCGCATCTTGAGTGGCCAAACCGTGACCGCGTTTTGGCACAGCGTGCGGCATGCGCAACCTCTGGCCATTGGGCTGAACTGCGCTTTGGGTGCCACGCTGATGCGCCCTTACATCCAAGAGCTGAACAAAGTCGCTGGCGACACCTTCATCAGCTGCTACCCCAACGCCGGCTTGCCCAACCCCATGAGCGATACCGGTTTTGACGAAACCCCCGAGGTCACCAGCCGACTGATTCACGAGTTTGCTGCTGAAGGCTTGGTCAACATCGTGGGCGGCTGCTGTGGCACCACGCCCGACCACATTGGCGCCATTAGCCGCGCCGTGGGTCCGCTGGCCCCGCGCCATGTGCACGGCGGCTTCTTTTACAAAGAAGCGGCCTGAGCCTCGCGGGCTCAGCTCTCTAAAAAGCGCTGGCGCAACTCGGTCAACTCTGCAGTCTGAAGGCCTATCGCGCCTTGCAAATAAGCCTGCATGCCGCCGTGTTGCGCTTCCACCGTGTCAAACGCGGCTTGCAAAAATGCAGGCTGCACTTGCCACAGCACTTGCATCACATGCGGCGGGCCTTTGCCCTTTAACTGCGGGTCACGCCGGTAAAGCTGGTTGGTCAGCAGGTAGTCGTGCGTGATGGTGTCGCGGTCCACGCCCAGCGCCGACAACAACAGCGCTGCGGCAAAGCCAGTGCGGTCTTTGCCCGCGGTGCAGTGAAAAACTTGGGGCGTGGGCACCTCGAGCAGGTGCTTTAAAAAACGGCCAAACGTGGTGGCGTTGTGGTTCACAAAATCACGGTAGGTTTCGCGCATCAAATCCACCGTTTCTTCATGTGTGGGCACCACACCTTGCGCTACCAGCGCCTTCATGCGCGCAATCACGGTGGGCTCAATCGACAGCGGCACCCGCTGCACGGCAGGAATCGCGTAGGGCGTGGCGCTGGACTCGGCCACGCCACGAAAGTCGAGGCTGTGGCCAATGCCCAAGCGCTGAATGTGCGCCACATCGTCAGGCGTGAGCCCGCCCAAATGGTCGGAGCGAAACACCAGGCCATGCCGCACACGTTGCCCGCTGGTGTTGGCATACCCCCCGAGATCGCGAAAGTTGGAGGCGCCTTGCAGGGGGCCAGTGACAGCAGGTTGCATCAGGTTCTCAAATTAGAAAGCAAACTTGATTGTGCCGATGTCTGGCAGCATGTCTGTCACCTGCAGGCCATGCCCGGCAGTTGTCCCGCTAAAATACACACCTTCCCAAGGAGCGTTGCAGCCCGCCGCCTTTCAGGCGCCGCAGGTCAGGCTTGGGGCCTTCAATTCTTGAATGTTTTGCACAACGACGCTCACCTGATAGCCCAAGGTGAGCCTGTGTCTGTTGTCGCGCCCGAAATCGTGTCTGTTCCCCCTATGAAATTGTCCGGTCTGGAGCCTGTTTCCATCGGCGAGGGGTCGTTGTTTGTCAACGTGGGTGAGCGCACCAACGTGACCGGTTCCAAAGCCTTTGCCCGCATGATTTTGAACGGCGAGTACGAGCAGGCCTTGGCCGTGGCGCGTCAGCAGGTCGAGAACGGTGCGCAGGTCATCGACGTGAACATGGACGAGGCCATGCTCGACAGCCAAGCGGCCATGGTGCGGTTTTTGAACCTGATGGCCGGCGAGCCTGACATCGCCCGCGTGCCCGTCATGGTCGACTCGTCCAAGTGGAGCGTGATCGAGGCGGGCTTGCGCTGCATTCAAGGCAAGGGCATCGTCAACTCGATCAGCATGAAGGAGGGCTTGGAAGAGTTCAAGCGCCAGGCCAAATTGGTCAAGCGTTATGGCGCCGCTGCCGTGGTCATGGCCTTTGATGAAAAAGGCCAGGCCGACACCTACGAACGAAAAATCGAGATTTGCGAACGCGCTTACCGCGTGCTGGTGGACGAAGTTGATTTCCCACCAGAAGACATTATTTTTGATCCGAACATCTTCGCAATTGCCACGGGCATCGAAGAGCACAACAACTACGCGGTGGACTTCATCAACGCCACACGCTGGATCAAGCAGCACCTGCCGGGTGCCAAGGTGTCGGGCGGTGTGTCCAATGTCTCGTTCAGCTTTCGCGGCAACGACCCGGTGCGCGAAGCCATTCACACCGTGTTTTTGTACCACGCCATTCAGGCCGGCATGGACATGGGCATCGTCAACGCCGGCATGGTCGGGGTCTATGACGACCTCGAGCCTGTGTTGCGCGAGCGCGTCGAAGACGTGGTCTTGAACCGCCGACCTGATGCCGGTGAGCGCTTGGTTGAGATTGCCGACAACGCCAAGGGCGCGGCCAAAGACGAGAGCACCAAGCTGGCTTGGCGCGGCACACCTGACGCACCTGTGGGTGTGGCGCAGCGCTTGTCGCACGCCTTGGTGCATGGCATCACCGATTTCATCAACGAAGACACCGAAGCCGCCTACCAAGAGGTGTTGACGCAAGGAGGACGACCTCTGCACGTCATCGAAGGCCCGCTGATGGACGGCATGAATGTGGTGGGCGATTTGTTTGGCCAAGGCAAGATGTTCTTGCCACAAGTGGTCAAAAGCGCGCGCGTGATGAAGCAAGCCGTGGCGCATTTGTTGCCCTACATCGAGGCCGAAAAACTGGCGCAAGAAGCCGCCGGTCAAGATGTGAAAGCCAAAGGCAAAATCGTCATCGCTACCGTCAAGGGCGATGTGCACGACATTGGCAAAAACATCGTCACGGTGGTTTTGCAATGCAACAACTTTGAAGTGGTGAACATGGGCGTGATGGTGCCTTGCCACGAAATTTTGGCCAAAGCCAAAGAAGAAAACGCCGACATCATTGGCCTGTCGGGCTTGATCACACCGAGCTTGGAAGAGATGCAGTATGTGGCGGCCGAGATGGAAAAAGACCCGTACTTCCGCGAGCGCCAAATGCCCTTGCTGATTGGCGGCGCCACCTGCAGCCGCGTGCACACCGCTGTCAAAATTGCGCCCCATTACTCGGGCCCGGTGGTCTATGTGCCCGACGCTTCGCGCAGCGTGGGGGTGGCCCAAGGCTTGTTGTCAGAGCAAGCGGCCAAGTTCATCAACGACCTGAACGCCGACTACGCCAAGGTGCGCGAGCAGCACGCGGGCAAAAAACAAACCCCGATGTGGACGCTGGCACAAGCCCGCGCCAACAAGACGCCGATCGACTGGTCCAAGGGCGTGCCCGCCGCGCCCAAGTTCATTGGTCGCCGCGTGTTCAAAAACTACGACCTTGCTGAGATCGCGCAGTACATCGACTGGGGCCCGTTTTTCCAAACTTGGGATTTGGCCGGCCCCTTCCCCGCCATCCTCGACGACGCGGTGGTGGGTGAACAGGCGCGCAAGGTGCATGCCGATGGCCTGGCCATGTTGCAAAAAATCATCGATGGCCGCTGGGTCACGGCCAATGCGGTGTTGGGCTTGTACCCGGCCAACAGCGTGAACGACGACGACATTGCGCTCTACGCCGATGCATCGCGCCGGCAAGTCGCCATGACCTGGCACGGCTTGCGCCAACAAACCGAGAAACAACGCATTGAGGGTGTGCTGCGGCCCAGCCGCTGCTTGGCAGACTTTGTTGCCCCGCACGGCGAGGGCAACGACCATGTGGGCTTGTTTGCCGTCACGGCTGGTATTGGCGCAGACAAACGTGCCGAGGCCTTCGAGGCTGCGCACGACGATTACAGCGCCATCATGCTCAAGTCCTTGGCCGACCGTTTGGCCGAAGCCTTGGCCGAATGTCTGCACAAAAAAGTGCGCACCGATTTGTGGGGCTATGCGCCGGCTGAATCGCTCAGCAACGAAGCCTTGATTGCCGAGCAATACCAAGGCATTCGCCCAGCCCCCGGGTACCCGGCTTGCCCTGACCACAGCGCCAAAAAAGCGCTGTTCGACTTGCTGCAATGCGAAGACATTGGCATGGGTCTGACCGAAAGTTTGGCCATGACGCCCGCGGCCAGCGTCAGCGGTTTTTACCTCGCCCACCCCGAGGCGCAGTACTTCAGCGTGGGCAAAGTGGGGGACGACCAAGTGGCCGACTTGGCACAGCGCAGCGCGGTGCAAGTGAAAGACTTGCAACGCTTGTTGGCCCCCAACCTCTAGACTTTATGCACAACATCTGGACTGCCTGCGGCCACCAACATCTGACGCGCAACGAGCGGGGTTGGCTGGTGGCCAGTCCAGACTACTGGCGGCTGTGGTTGCAGCGCCCCGAAATGGCGCTGGTGGCCGAATCCTGCAAGGCTGAAAAACGGTTGCATGCCGCCTTGATGGATGCGCCCAACAAGCAAGTCACGCCTGCAGACTACAAATATTTCAAGGACGACGACGTCCGTGAAAACTACAAACTGTTTCTGCGTTTTCGCGATGAGGTAGAGGCCGCAGGCTCACTCGAAGCGGCCTACATGGGCTGGATCCAAAGCGGCAACATTCAGCTGCCCCCCTTGTTCATCGATCTGGTGGTGCAGGCCATGGTGTGCAATGTGTTGAGCGGCGTGGACGATGCCTGGATGTGGCGTGCCGCCGAACTGCTGTTCAGGCGCCAACGCATCACGGTGCACGATGGCCGAGTGCTGTCAGGGGACAGCGACACCCTCGACACCTTGCAAGCCACCGGTGGTCTCGGCGAGGTGGGCCGCTTGTTGGTGGAGGGCGGCGCAGCCCTCAAGGCGGTCGATGTGAAAGTGCTTCACAAGGACAATGAAGAGCGTTATTTGGCCCAGCGCGAGGGCTTGGGCCGCTACGCCTTTTTGCTCGACCTGACGCACGAAATCCAGAACGAATTGCCGCACGGCTTGGTCTTGAAAATGGTCAACGCCCGCTCGGGCCTGAAAGCGTTGGCGGCCGTGTTGATCCGCTGGGTGCGCCACTTTTTGGGCGTATCGGTACAAATTGAACCGGTACAAAAAGTGGACGACCCTGCTTGGCGCTGGCATGTGGGTTTGGATGTCACGGCCACGGCGTTGCTCAATGATTTGTACCAAGGCCTCGAACTTGAAGCCGCGCGTCAACAGCAGCTCATCAGCCTGTTCAAGCTGCGCTTTGAAAATGCCCAAGACATGCGGGCCGATGTGCAAGGCAAGCCGGTGTATTTGGGCTTGGCCATGAACGCGCAAGGCCTGCTCAAACTCAAGCCGCAAAACCTGTTGCTCAACTTGCCTTTGACCACAGCAGTTTGAGGCCAATGGCCGCACGGCGCAGCCTGCCAAAATAGCATCTTTGGACCGCATTCGACGATCCGAGTTTTGCGTCTTTTGAACCCCCCTTGCCATGAACTTCTCATTTGCCCTTCGGCGCCGTCAAGCTTTAACCATGGCCGGTGCAGTGGCCCTGACGCCTTGGGCCAGCACCGCCCATGCACTGGCTTTGGCCGCATGGCAAGACACCGAGCGCGCGGCCCGTGGCCAGACGGTGTACTTCCATGCCTGGGCTGGCAGCGACAGCATCAATGCCTACATTCAATGGGCCGCTGCCGAGTTGTTGCGCGAGCACGGGGTCAAGTTACAGCACGTCAAAATCAGCGATGCGGCTGAAGTGGTCAAGCGCATCCGCGCCGAAAAGCAGGCCGGACGCAAAGGCACAGAAGGCACGGCAGATTTGGTGTGGATCAATGGCGAAAACTTTGCCGCTATGAAGCGCGACGGTTTGCTGTCCGCCCCATTTGCCCAAAACTTGCCCCATTTTCAGTGGGTGGACATTGCGGGCAAGCCCACGACGCTGGTGGATTTTTCGGTGCCCACTGAGGGGCTGGAGTCACCTTGGGGCATGGCCCAACTCACCTTTTTTGCTGACCGTCAGCGCTTGCCCAAACCCCCGCAAAGTATGGCCGACCTGTTGGCTTTGTCGCGCGCGCAACCCGGCCGCCTGACTTACCCCCGACCGCCCAACTTTCACGGCACTACCTTCATCAAGCAGGCCTTGCTCGAGTTGGCCACAGACCCCAAAGCGTTGGCCCAACCGGTCACGCCCGCCGCTTTAGAAGCGCAAGCCGCGCCTGTGTGGCGATTTCTAGACGCCTTGCACCCGCAACTTTGGCGTGGCGGCAAACAGTTCCCTTTGAATGCTGCAGCCATGACCCAGATGATGTCGGACGGTGAGTTGTGGATGTCCTTCACCTTCAACCCCAACGAAGCGGCCAACGAAATTGCGGCCAAGCGTTTGGCCAGCTCGGTCTACAGCTGGCAGTTTGCCAAGGGCACCATCGGCAACACGCACTTTGTGGCCATTCCATACAACGCCCCCAGCAAAGCCGGAGCGCAGCTGGTGGCCAACTTTTTGTTGTCGCCTGCAGCGCAAGCGCGCAAGGCCGACATTGACGTGTGGGGCGACCCCACCGTGCTCGACGTGCCCCGGTTGCCTGACGCCGATCGGGCGCGGTTTCAGAGCGCCACTCGGCCTGGCCAATTGGCGCACACCGCACCCACCTTGCCCGAGCCGCATGCGTCGTGGGTGGAGGCGCTCGAAAAAGAATGGCTGCGCCGTTACGGCGCCTGAGCTTGAACATGGGCGTGCGCAGCGGCGTCGGCAGGGGCATCGGGATGCACACCGAGATGAACAGGGGTGTGCGCATTGCTGGCCCCGGCTTGTTGGTCTTGCTCGCAGGGCTGCCACTGGTCTTGGCACTGCTGTCGGCTGTGGCGCAAATGCTCGATGCCTCAGCTTGGCAAAACTTGTGGCGCGATCCACAAACACAGCAAGCGTGGCGCATGACCGTGTGGACCGGATTGGCGTCAACTCTGGCGGCGTGGTGGACGGTGGCGCAGGTGCTGGCGCACGCCTTTGTTCGTCAGACCTTGGCCCGCTGGGTGGCGGCGCTACCGGCAGGGTTGGCCACACCGCACGCCGCGCTGGCGATTGGTTTGGTGCTGTGGCTCTCGCCCAGTGGTTGGGCATTGCGGTTGGTGTCGCCCAGCCTCACGGGGTTTGAGGCACCGCCACCTTGGCTCACCACGCAAGACCCTTGGGGTCTGGGTTTGATCCTGGCGTTGTGGTTGAAAGAAGTGCCTTTTTTGTTGTGGCTAGCGGCTACCCAATTGCAACGCGACGATGTGCGCCGCCGCTGGCAGGCCGAAACGGCCGTGGCCCAGACCTTGGGGCGCACCCCGCAACAGGCCTTCGCCCAAGTGGTGTGGCCGCAACTCGCACCCCGCTTGCGCTGGCCCTTGCTGGCGGTGCTGGCCTATGGACTCACGGTGGTCGATATGGCGCTCATCATCGGGCCGACTTCACCCCCCACCTTGGCGGTGCTGTCGTGGCAATGGTTGGGTGATGCCGATGTGGCGCTGCAAGCGCAGGGGGCCGCTGCGGCCGGTGTGCTCACGCTGACTGTGGCGCTGCTGGCATGGGGTTGGGTGCAGCTGTCCAAAATGGCACCTGCGCTGCACCTCCCTTGGTCGCCGAGCGGGCTGGGCTTGGGGCGGGAGTTTGCGGTTGTGTATGCCGCCATTTGGGCTGCTTTGGCTGTGGGCAGTGTGGTGGGGGTTTGGCCTTTTCCGCAGCTGTGGCCCACGCAGTGGACTGTCAACGCATGGGTGAATGTTTTTGACAGCAGCAGCACCGTCGCGACCACCTTGGGCTTGGCCTTGGCGTCGGCCAGTGTGGGGCTGCTGTGGTCAGTGGCGTGGCTTGAAATTAGCCCTCGGCGGTGGCAACAAAGCTGCCGGCCGCTTTGGATGTTGCCGCTGGTTTTGCCTTCGGTGGTGTGGGGGGTGGGTTTGTACAGCCTGGCCTTGCAGTGGCGCTTAGAGGGGCAGTGGCTGGGTTTGCTGATCGCGCACGCGGTCATGGTGTTGCCCTACACCTTGTTGGCTTTGGAGCCAGCCTATTCAGCGGTGGACCCCCGGCAATGGGCCGTGGTGGCCAGCTTGGGGCATGGTCGGTGGCGGTATGGGTGGTGCATCAAGTGGCCGCTGCTCAGAAGTGCATTGGCCTCGGCTTGGGCGGTGGGGTTTGCCGTGAGTGTGGCGCAGTATTTGCCCACGTTGTTGGTCGGTGCGGGGCGCTTTGCCACCGTGACCACCGAGGCCGTCACGCACGCATCGGGCGGGCAGCGTTCGCTCATGAGCGCCTATGCGGCATTGCAAATGCTGTTGCCCCTGTTGGCGTTTGCACTGGCCAGTGTGTGGGGTCGTCCGCGCCAATTTGAGAAGATCGGCCTTCAGAAAGACCTGACATGAACCGCACCCTGCAAGTGGACATCGAACGCCTTGGTACCGCTCACCAAACGCTGGTGCAAGGCTTGCGTCTGTCGGTGCCGGCAGGCGAGATCATGACCCTCATGGGCCCGAGCGGCAGTGGCAAAAGCGCGGTCTTGTCGGCCATTGCGGGCACTTTGGGCCAAGTGTCTGAGGGCCTGTTGCCGCTGCAGTTTGTTGGGCGTGTGCAGCTTGGCCTGTGTGATGTGACGCAGTGGCCCACCTCCCAGCGTGGCATCGGTTTGGTGTTTCAAGATGCGCTGTTGTTTCCGCACATGAGCGTTGCCGAAAATTTGCTCTTTGCGGTGCCGCTGGGCTTGCCCAAACCAGAGCGACAAGCCCGCGTGCAACAGGCCTTGCAAGAGGCCGACTTGGCGGGCATGGGGCCACGCGATCCGTCGACATTGTCGGGTGGCCAACGGGCCAGAGTGGCGCTCCTGCGCGCTTTGCTCGCCGAGCCGAAAGCCCTGCTGTTGGACGAGCCGTTTTCTCAACTCGACGCGCCTTTGCGTGCGCAGTTGCGCCCGTGGGTGTTTGCCCATGTGCGCAAGCGGCAGATTCCGGCGGTGCTCGTTACACACGATGCCCAAGACGTGGCCGACCCCGACCGGGTGGTCACCTTGGCCGCGCCCATCGGGCCAGGAGACCTGCATGCTTGACCGGCTTGTGCAACGCATGTTGGCGCCCGTGTTGCAGACTGTGGCCCGTGGGTTGCTGCGCGCCGGGTGGGGGGCAGATGCCCTCACGGGCTTGGGTTTTGGCGTGGGCATAGCCGCTGCCATGGCCATTGCCAACCAGGCATTTGGGCTGGGTTTGGGCTTGTTGTTGACCTCCCGATTGTTGGATGGTTTAGATGGGGCTGTGGCCCGCTTGACGCGCCCGACCGATGCCGGGGGGTTTCTCGACATCGCGCTCGACTTTTTGTTTTATGCCGCTGTGCCTTTGGCGTTTGCACTGGCCGACCCGGTGGCCAACGCTTTGCCTGCGGCGGTGTTGTTGGCCAGTTTCATGGGCACGGGCAGCAGCTTCTTGGCCTTTGCCGTGTTGGCTGAAAAAAGGCAACTGAGCGACACGGCGTTGCCTGACAAAAGCTTTTATTTTTTGGGCGGCCTGACCGAGGCCACCGAAACCATTGCACTCTTTGCGGCCATGTGTTGGTGGCCGCAGCACTTTGCGATACTGGCTTATGGGTTTTCGGTGTTGTGCGCCATCACCACCGCAATGCGGGTGGTGTGGGGCTACCAAAAACTCAAGTCTTTGCCTTGAAGCCGCGGGCAGCCGTTCTGTTCAAATGCCCGTGCCAACCCCTGGCCTCTTTGGAGATGTATGCGTCAACGTCAAGTCCTTGTTTTGCTGTTGCTCGCGCTTTTGTTGGGCGTGGCGCTGGCGCTCGACGTGGGGCAATTCTTTAGCTTTGAGCAACTCAAAGCCCAGCAAGCCGCATTGACCGCCTGGCATGCGCAGCAGCCTTTCACGGTGGCTGCGTTGTATTTTGCGTTGTATGTGCTGGCCACGGCCTTGTCGGTGCCGGGCGCCACAGTCATCACGTTGGCCGGTGGTGCGGTGTTTGGCCTGGGTTGGGGGCTGCTGCTCGTTTCATTTGCTTCGACCTTGGGCGCCACGTTGGCGTTTTTGGCCTCGCGCTTTGTGTTGCGCGACTGGGTTCAGTCTCGCTGGGGCCATCGCCTCAACGCGATCTTTGCGGGGGTAGACAAAGAAGGCGCTTATTACCTGTTGACCTTGCGCCTGATGCCGGTGGTGCCGTTCTTTTTGATCAATCTGTTGATGGGCCTCACGCGCATGAAAACGCGGACCTACTATGGCGTCAGTCAACTGGGCATGTTGCCGGGCACGGCGGTGATCGTGAATGCGGGCACCCAATTGGCCCAACTCGACTCGGCGCAAGGCCTCTTCAGCCCCATGCTGTTGGGCAGTTTGTTGTTGCTGGCCGTCTTTCCATGGTTGGCAAAACGCGGGGTGGCAGCGATGCGCCAACGCCAGGTCTACGCAAGATGGGCCAGCGTGAAGCCGAAAAAGTTTGACCGCAATTTGATCGTGATTGGCGCAGGTGCGGCGGGACTGGTCACGGCCTACATTGCGGCCGCCGTCAAAGCCAAGGTCACCCTGATCGAAGCACACAAAATGGGCGGCGATTGTTTGAACTATGGCTGCGTTCCCAGCAAGGCCCTGATCAAGAGTGCCAAGTTGGCGCACCAAATGCAACACGGTGCACGCTATGGCCTGACAGACACGCCACCCGACTTCAGCTTCAAAGCACTGATGCAGCGGGTGCACGCAATCATTGCTGCCGTGGCACCGCACGACAGCACAGAGCGCTACACCGCTTTGGGCGTTGAAGTGTTGCAAGGCCATGGCCATTTGGTCAATCCTTGGACGGTTGAAGTCAAGCTGAACAACGGCGAAGTGCAACGCCTCACGGCACGCAGCATCGTGATAGCCGCGGGCGCGCGACCTGTGGTGCCGCAGTTGCCTGGCTTGCAAGATGTGGGCTATGTCACCAGCGACACCTTGTGGGACACCTTGGCCCAACTCGATGAGTTGCCTCGCCGCATCGTGGTGTTGGGCGGCGGGCCCATTGGCTGTGAGTTGTCACAAAGCTTTGCCCGATTGGGGGCGCAGGTCACGCAAATTGAAATGGCGGATCGCCTCATGCTGCGAGAAGATGCAGAAGTGTCGCAGCACGTGCGCGAGGCCTTGCAAGCCGATGGGGTGCGGGTGCTCACCGCGCATCAGGCGGTGCGGTGTGAACGCCAAGGCGCCGAAAAGGTGGTGGTGGCCATGGCTCAAGGGAAAGAGCAAGGGCAAGGCAAAGCGCATGAGTTGGCCATCGCGTTTGATCTCTTGGTGTGTGCGGTGGGGCGTGAAGCCCGCTTGCAGGGCTATGGCCTTGAAGACATCGGCGTGCCCACGCACCGCACGGTCGAGACCAACGCCTATTTGCAAACGCTCTACCCGAATATTTTTGCTGCAGGCGATGTGGCTGGGCCCTACCAGTTCACCCACACGGCAGCGCACCAAGCGTGGTTTGCGGCGGTGAATGCGTTGTTTGGCGACTTCAAATCTTTCAAGGTCGATGACCGCGCCATCCCGTCCGCCACTTTCGTTGACCCCGAAGTGGCCCGTGTGGGCCTGAACGAACAAGAAGCCTTAGCGCAAGGCGTGGCGTATGAAGTGACGCGCTATGGCCTCGATGAACTCGACCGCGCCTTGGCCGACAGTGAGGCCCACGGTTTTGTGAAGGTGTTGACGGTGCCCGGGAAAGACCAAATTTTGGGTGTCACGATCGTTGGGGCCCATGCGGCCGATGTGTTGGCCGAATATGTCTTGGCCATGAAACATGGCTTGGGCTTGAACAAAATTTTGGGCACGGTGCACATTTACCCGACCATGGCTGAAGCCAACAAATATGTGGCCGGTGAGTGGAAGCGAGCCCATGCACCCCAAAAACTCTTGGCGTGGCTTGAAAAGTTTCACCAATGGCGGCGCGGATGAAACGCTTGAGGGCATTCGCGTGGTGGTTGGCCTCTGGCCTGTGCGCCACAACGCTGGCAGCGCAAGGGTTGTCGCCCTTATCGCCAGCCGAGGGTGCGGCGCCGGCCTCTTGGCGTTTTGTGGGGTTGCCCACTGCCAAAACCGCTGTGCCCGCCACGCGGTTTGAGTGGGCCACGGTGCAGGGCGAGGGCGCTCTCAAGGTCAGCACCCAGTCGTCGTATGGCACCTGGGTGCACGACGTGCCGCCCATGCCCCCTGCGCGTTTGCAGTGGCGTTGGCGCTTGGACCAGCCGCTCGCGGGCGGCAAAAATGCCCCCAATGTGCTGCTCAAATCGGGCGACGATGCGGCCCTCAAGGTGTGCGTGTTGTTTGACCATCCTCTGGACCGCGTGCCCTTGCTTGAGCGCACGGTGTTGCGCGCGGCGCGCCTAGTGAGCGGCGAAGACTTGCCTGCTGCCACGGTGTGCTATGTCTGGGACAGTGCGCAAGCGGCGGGCCTGCAAGGGGCCAACCCGTATTCACGGCGCGTGCGGTTCATCACCCTGCAAGGGCTGGGCAGCCCATTGGGGCAATGGCAGCGCGAGACCCGCGACGTGGCGCATGATTTTGCGCAGATGTTTGCCGATGAACTGCCCCAGGGTGCGGGCCTTCCAGCGGTGCGGGCGGTGCTGATTGGGGCCGACAGCGACAACACCGGCGCGCACAGTGTGGGCTGGGTGCAGGCGATCCAGTGGCTTCCCTGAGACCGAAATTCGATCTCAGGTTTTCAACAGCACAGGCGCCATCGCATCGCCTTGCGCGGTGACGCGCCCGATGACTGTGGCGTGTCTATAGCCTGCCGCATGCAGGGCTTGCATGCAAGCGTCGGCTTGTGTGGCCGGCACACTGGCCAATAAACCGCCCGAGGTTTGCGGATCAAACAACAGCGGATAGCGGGCATCTTCGATGAATTCGTCGGCGTTGCGCAGGGCTCGGCGCAAGCGAACATTGGCAGCTTGCAAAGAGCTCACCATGCCCGCACGCACGCATTCAACCGCACCCTCTAGCAAAGGCAAGGCGCTCATGTGCAGCTCCACATCTACGCCAGAAGGACGGGTCATCTCGACCAAGTGACCCAGCAAACCAAAGCCCGTCACATCGGTACACGCGGTCACGCCGTGGGCTCGGAAGATGTGACCGCCTGCTTGGTTGGACTGCAGCATGGATTGCAAGGCGCCATCGATCCAGCGGCCTTTGGCTGCATGGCGGGCATGCGCCGCAAACAGGGTGCCGGTGCCGATGGGTTTGGTCAGCACCAACACATCGCCCGGCTTCATGCCTTGCTTGCGCATCAGTCCCTGCAAGTCTTCGTTGATGAGTCCGTTGATGGCAAAACCCAATGCCAGTTCGTGGCCCTCGCCGCTGTGGCCACCCACCAAGGCGCAGCCTGCGGCGTTGAGCACCTCGATTGCACCGCCCATCATTTGGCGCAGTTCGTCTTCGACTTTGCTTTCTAATCCGGGCGGCACCGTGGTCACCGCGGTGGCGGTTTGGGCTTCAGCGCCCATCGCAAAAATGTCACCCAAGGCATGGTGCGCAGCCACCTTACCCAGCAGGTAAGGGTCGTCAATGAAGGCTCTGAAAAAGTCAATGGTTTGCACCAAGACCTTGCCCGGAGGCACCCGCACCACCGCCGCATCGTCAGGCGACTGCAGGCCGATCAGCACATCCGAGTGTTCCAAGGGCTTCAAGTGTTCGAGTGCGCGCGACAGCACGGTGGCGCCCACTTTGGCGCCGCAGCCCCCGCAACGCATGGCCATGGCCGAAAGCGCTTGCAGCGTTTCATCAGAGGTCAGTGCGATTTGAGTCGAGGGCGTGGGTCGGCCAGCCTTGAGGTTCGCGAACCGATGTTTCAGCGCTTGAAATCCTTGTCGGAGGGCGGGCAACACTTGGTGCAGGCCGGGCTCGTTGGCGCTGTCGGGCAGACCATTGAAGCGCTGCATGAAACGGCGGTCGATGTGGTCTTTCCAGCGCCACACCCATTCGCCTGAAAAACCGATGAGACCTCTGGAGGCCACAGCAAAACGGTTGCCGGTGGAGATCAGGGCCAGCCATTGGCGCTGTGGGCGGTAGGCCTGCAATTTTTGGCCGCGAAAACTGCGGCGCAAATTGGTCGCCAAGGGCTTGCCCATGCGCACCGCAAACACGCCCGCTTTTTCAAGGGGTCGGCTGAGGTAGGACGCGATGTCACCAGCGGCAAACACCAAGGGGTCGTTCACCGATTGCAATTGGGCGTTGACCAAAATGAAGCCTTGCGGGTCGAGCGCCAAACCCGTGCTTTGCAACCATGCGGGTCCTCCGGCTTGGGTGACCCAGAGGGTTTCATCGGCATCAAAGGTGCGACCATCGCGGGTGTGCAGGCAACCGGGAGAGACTTGTACCACCTCGGCATGCGTGTGCACATCGACATTGCGCTCTTCGAGCACTTTGTTGAATTGAGCGCGAACCCGAGCGTTGTGCGTGGGCAAGATGGCCTCGCCTGCGGTCAGCAAGACAAACTTCAGGTCTTCACGGCTGCGCCCCAGCGCTTTGAACTCGTTGCGCAAACGGTATTGCATGGACAACAACAACTCAACCCCACCAGCGCCACCGCCGACCACCGCCACCGTCATGCGGCCGCGGTGGGTGGGCCAATGCCGTGCTTTGTCCAGCAAGGCCAACCAGCGTTGGTTGAACTGCGCAATGGGCTTCACCGGAATGGCCATGCCTTGAGCGCCTTCAACCAGGTGCACTTGTGGGGTGGAGCCAATGTTGATGGACAAGAGGTCATAGGCCACGCCCTGTCGGTCGCGACAAATGACTTTTTGGTTTTTGCGATCGATGCCGACCACCGCGTCGTGGAACAGTCGCGCACCCACAAAAGCGCATAAGCGCCCCAAATCGATGTGCACTTCGTCAAAGCTGTAGTGGCCTGAGACGTAGCCGGGCAACATGCCCGAGTAAGGGGTTTCAATGTCGGTGCAGATGACCGTGATGCGCAAACCGGGTTCGGGATGCATGGCGAACATGCGCAGCACGCCCACATGGCTGTGGCCGCCGCCGACCAGCACCAAGTCGCGAAGTACGGGTTGATCCGAAGATTTCATCAATGAGTCCAGAGGTGATGCACCGCTTGGTGCCACGCGGCAGTTTGGGCCAGCGCTTGAATTATCCGCATGCGAGATTTATACATGAAGGGCATGGCGCTCGCGCGAGGTCATGGGCGCGCTTGAGGAGATGGAAGGGCTTGGTTTTGTGCCACCCAAAGTGCCGCTGTGGCCAGCAGGCTCGCCACCAGCAAGCCGATCAAGGGCATTTGGTAACCCGCGGCGGGGGACCAGAGCAGACCGACACACAAAGGCGCCGCGGCGCGGGCCAGCGCAATCGGCATGCCCAGCAGGCCATTCAACTGCCCCACATGGTCGCGGCTCACGTACTGCGCCAATGCGGTACCTTTGACGATGGTCAGCATGCCATTGCCCAGTCCATACAGGAGCACAAACACCAACGCTCCTGCGGGGTGAAAGCCACCGATCAAAAGCGCCAACAAGCCCAAGGGAATGAAGCCAGGAATCCAGCGGTTGGCGGTGTGCACATTCCAATAGCGCTCAAAAACAAACAACACCCCTCGCCCCACCACCTGAATCACCCCAATGGCCGCCGGAATCGCAATCACCCAGACCGGAGACAGGCCGGACTCTTGCAGCAAGGCGATCATGTGTGCGGGCAGTGCCGAAGTCACCGCCATCATCAGCACCATGAACAAGGCCAACAGCCAAAATGGGCGTTGGCGCAGGTAAACACCCACGGGTTCGCGAGCCGGCAAGGGCGCGGGCGCAAAACCTAGCGCAGCACCTGGCGCAGGCTCTGGCGCAGATTTGGGCGTTTTTGTTGAGGTGGATGTGCCTGTCTCGCCTGTTGCTTCTGTTGCGTTCGTTGAGTCCGTTGAATTCATTGCGTCTGTCGCTTTCATGGCGTTCATTGCCATTAAGCGGGCCTGCCGGCCAGGTGCCCCGCGCAACAGCCATGCGTGCAAGGGTGCGCACACCAACAACTGCAATGCGGCAACCGCCCACAGCGCCTGCCGCCAGCCCCAGAGTTCCATCCACCAGGCAAAAAGGGGAATGAACACCGTACTGGCCAGCCCACCCAAAAACGTCAAGGTGATGATGGCGCGGCGAAAGTCTTGTGGAAAGCGCCGCGTGACCACCGCAAATGCGGGGGTGTAAAGCGTCGCCGCCAGCCCCAAGCCCAACCAAACCCAAGCGGCATAAAACCCCATGACCGAGGTGACGCCACTGTGGCCCAGCAAACCCAATCCCACCCAGATGGAGCCCAGCGTCATGACCCGGCGTTCGTGTCCGGCGTCAATCCAGCGCCCCACCGCATAGGCCATGACACCCTCGGCCAACAAAGCCAAGCTGAAGGCCAACGAAGATTCAGCGCGGCTCATGCCCAGCTCGGCTTCGAGTGGGGTCATGAGCAAAGAGAAGGTGTAAAAAACGCTGCCCCAAGTGATGAGTTGGGGCCACGAGAGCCAGAAACTGAAGTGGCCTGAGGCCAGCGTGCGGGGAGGGCGAAAAAAACGCATGCCCCATTATCGTGACACCCGCTTGGGTGTTTTGCTCAGTGCGTCTGAAGCCAAGCTTGAACTTGAGCGGCCGTGGGCATGGCAGGCCAGATCCATTGAAAACCATGGCGACTGTTGTTGAGCGCAGGGGTCAAGTGAACTCCATGAGGGCGGGGGGGACCGGCTTTGACAAGTTGCAAAGCCTGACTGGACAGCCAGGTCGCGCTTCGTGTTTGGTGTTTGCGCTTTAGGTTTCTTTGAGCACCCGCCGGTACTGAACTGCTTCGGCCACATGCGCCACCTCGATGCTGGCGCTGCCGGCCAAGTCGGCGATGGTGCGGGCCACTTTCAGGCTGCGGTGAATGCTGCGGCCACTCCAGCCCAGTTGGGTTGCGGCTTTTTGCAACAGGGCCGTGGCCTTTTCGGTGAGTTGTGCTTGGGCATCGATGGCTTGGCCTTGCAGGTCGGCGTTGCTGCAACCTTGGCGTTCTATGGCGCTTTGGTGAGCTACCAGACTTCGTGCTGCGATGGCCTCGGTGCTCTCGCCTGGCGCTGCGTGCAGCAAGTCTTGCGCCGGCAAACTGGGCACTTCGATGTGCAGGTCAATGCGGTCCAGCAACGGGCCGCTGAGCTTGCCTTGGTAGCGGCTGACTTGGTCGGGCGTGCACCGGCAGTGGCGGGTGACGCTTCCCAAATAACCGCAAGGGCAGGGGTTCATGGCTGCGATCAGTTGAAATTGCGCCGGAAACTCGGCCCTTCGCGCGGCGCGCGCGATGGTGATGCTGCCAGTTTCAAGGGGTTCGCGTAGGGCCTCAAGGGCGGCGCGGGGAAACTCGGGCAACTCGTCTAAAAACAGCACACCGTGGTGCGCCAAAGAAATTTCGCCGGGGCGAGGTGGCGAGCCCCCACCCACCAGCGCCACGGCACTGGCCGAATGGTGCGGCTGGCATGTCGGGCGTTGCGCCCATCGCGACAAATCAAAGCGCCCGGCCAAGCTGGCGATGGCCGCGGACTCGAGCGCTTCTTCGGTGTTCATGGGGGGCAACAAACCCGCAAAGCGTTGGGCCAACATGGATTTGCCCGAACCGGGCGGGCCGACCATGAGCAAGGAATGCCCGCCAGCGGCCGCAATTTCGAGCACCCTTTTCACGCCCGCCAAGCCTTTCACATCGGACAAATCGGCGTAGTGAGGGGGCACCACTGGCGCGCTCGAGTCGATGCGCGCCCAACCTTCGCTGGGCTCTGGCGGTGGTTCGTTG
>JBJOIR010000042.1:0-18296 GCA_046047055.1 Pseudomonadota bacterium
CACCCAGTCCTGAACATTTAAAAAGACAGACCTATGGACGTCAAGACCGGTTTCTTCTACCTCTTCTCGTTGGTGCTGCTGTTTGCAGCCTTCCGAGTCGTGACTGCACGCAACCCCGTGCACGCTGTGCTGTACCTCATGCTGGCTTTCTCGCAAGCGTCGGCTGTTTGGTTTTTGCTGAATGCCGAATTCCTCGCCATCGCGTTGGTGCTGGTGTATTTGGGCGCGGTGATGGTGCTTTTCTTGTTCGTGGTGATGATGTTGGACATCAACATTGACATCATGCGCAAGGGATTTTGGAAGCACTTTCCGCTGGCTGCCACCTTGGGTGCCATCGTGGCGCTTGAAATGGCCGCTGTGTTGTTGTCGGGTTTCCGCGTTTCTCAAGCGCCCGCCATGTTGGCCGGCGCTGTGGCAGTGGACAACAGCAAAGCGTTGGGTATTTTGTTGTACACCGAGTACCTGATGCCTATCCAGATTGCCGCCTCTATTTTGTTGGTGGCCATGATTGCCGCGATTGCTCTGACCTTGCGTGAACGCAAAGACAGCAAAGCCATCGACGCCTCTTTGCAAGTCAAGGTGCGTGCGGCCGACCGCATGCAATTGGTCAAGATGGACGTAACCCAGCCGGCGCCTGCACCTGCACCTGCAGCCCCTGTGGAGGAAAGCAAATGATGACCTTGACTCTGGGACACTTTTTGTCGCTTGGCGCCATGCTGTTTGCATTGGCCGTGATCGGCATCTTTTTGAACCGAAAAAACCTGATCGTTTTGCTGATGGCCATCGAATTGATGTTGCTGGCAGTGAACATGAATTTCGTCGCGTTCTCCCATTACTTGGGTGACATGCACGGACAAGTTTTCGTGTTTTTTATTCTGACGGTGGCGGCTGCTGAGTCGGCCATCGGTCTGGCGATCCTGGTGCTGTTGTTCCGCAACAAGAACAGCATCAACGTCGACGAACTCAATTCGCTCAAGGGTTAACAAGAATATGAGTCAAACCCTCAACGCAAGTACTTTGTTGGCCGTTCCGCTCGCGCCTTTGGCCGGCGCGTTATTGGCTGGCGTTCTCGGGACCCAATTCGGTGGCAACTGGATTGGCCGTCGCCTGTCGCATTCCTTGACCATTTTGGGCGTGCTGCTGTCGTTCATCCTCTCCGCCATGACCCTGAAAAGTGTCATCGATGGCGCCCGCTTTAATGAAACCCTCTACACCTGGATGGTGGTGGGCGGCTTGAAGATGGAAATCGGCTTTTTGGTCGACGGCATCACCGCCATGATGATGTGTGTGGTGACCTTTGTGTCGCTCATGGTGCACATTTACACCATTGGGTACATGGAAGAAGACGAGGGCTACAACCGTTTCTTCGCCTACATCTCACTGTTCACCTTCTCCATGCTGATGCTCGTCATGAGCAACAACTTGCTCCAGTTGTTCTTCGGCTGGGAAGCCGTGGGCTTGGTGTCTTATTTGTTGATTGGCTTTTGGTACAACAAGCCGACCGCGATCTTCGCCAACATGAAGGCCTTCTTGGTCAACCGTGTCGGAGACTTTGGCTTTATTTTGGGCATTGGCTTGATCGTGGCCTACACCGGCACCCTGAACTACACCGAGTTGTTTGCCAAAGCCAACGAGTTGGCCAGCATCAATTTCCCTTGGTATGTCTTTGGCCTTGACGGCATGTTGATCACGGTGATCTGCATCAGCTTGTTCATTGGTGCCATGGGCAAGTCGGCACAGTTTCCGCTGCATGTGTGGTTGCCTGACTCGATGGAAGGTCCTACCCCCATTTCTGCTCTGATCCACGCAGCGACGATGGTGACCGCAGGCATCTTCATGGTGGCTCGGATGTCGCCTTTGTTTGAGTTGTCCGATGCGGCGCTGAACTTCATCATGGTGATCGGTGCCATCACGGCCCTGTTCATGGGTTTCTTGGGCATCATTCAAAATGACATCAAGCGAGTGGTGGCTTATTCCACACTGTCGCAGCTCGGTTACATGACCGTGGCATTGGGCGCATCGGCTTACTCGGTGGCTGTGTTCCACCTCATGACACACGCCTTCTTCAAGGCCTTGCTGTTCTTGGGTGCGGGTTCCGTCATCATGGGCATGCACCACAACCAAGACATCCGTTGGATGGGCGGCGTGCGCAAGTACATGCCCATCACTTGGATCACATCTTTGTTGGGTTCGTTGGCCTTGATCGGCACCCCCTTGTTCTCGGGTTTCTACTCCAAGGACAGCATCATTGAAGCCGTTCACCTGAGCACCTTGCCTGCAGCTGGCTTTGCCAACTTTGCGGTCTTGGCCGGCGTGTTTGTGACTGCTTTCTATTCGTTCCGCATGTACTTCTTGGTGTTCCACGGTGCTGAGCGTTACGACCAAAATCCCGATGCCCATCACGGACATGACCACCACGGTCACGACGACCATGGCCACGAGCACCCGCACGAATCGCCTTGGGTGGTCACCGTGCCGCTCGTGTTGTTGGCCATTCCTTCGGTGGTGATTGGATTCATGACCATCCAGCCCATGCTCTATGGCGACTTCTTCAAAGATGTGATCTTTGTCGATGCAGCCAAGCACCCCGCCATGACCCAATTGGGTGAGCTGTTCCACGGCCCAGTGGCCATGGCCCTGCACGGCCTGAGCACCGCTCCTTTCTGGCTGGCTTTGGCCGGTGTGGTGACGGCTTGGTACATGTACCTGATCAACCCCAAAGTGCCCGCATTCTTTGCCCGCGTATTGCGACCTTTGATTGTGGTCATGGAGAACAAGTACTTCATGGACTGGTTCAACGAGAACATCTTGGCCAAAGGGGCGAGAGGCCTCGGACAAGGTCTTTGGAAGGTGGGCGACCGCGCCATCATCGACGGCTTCTTCGTCAATGGTTCATGGAAAGTCGTGGGTTGGGTCTCTGGCGTGGTGCGCTGGTTCCAGTCGGGCTTCTTGTACCACTATGCCCTGGTCATGATTTTGGGCGTGTTTGTGCTGATGACGTATTTCGTCTGGCTCGCTTAACGATATTGAGGACAAAATAAAAATGGGATTGTTAAGCCTCGCCATCTGGACACCAATTGCATTTGGTGTCGTCTTGTTGGCCCTCGGTCGCGACAGCCAAGCCCGCGCAGTGCGCTGGTTGGCTTTGGTCGGATCGGTGGTCAGCTTTCTCTTGACCTTGCCGTTGTATTCGGGCTTTCAGCTTGGCACCTCGGCCTTGCAGTTCGTTGAAAAAGCACCTTGGATTGAGCGGTTCAATGTCCATTACCACTTGGGTGTGGACGGCATCTCGCTTTGGCTGGTGTTGTTGACGGCGTTCATCAATGTGATCGTGGTGATTGCAGGTTGGGAAGTCATTACCCGCAAAGTCAACCAGTACATGGCCGCCTTCTTGATCTTGTCGGGTCTGATGATTGGCGTGTTCTCGGCACTGGACGGCATTTTGTTTTATGTCTTCTTCGAAGCCACGTTGATTCCCATGTACCTGATCATTGGTATTTGGGGCGGTCCAAACAAGATTTACGCGGCCTTCAAGTTTTTCTTGTACACCTTGATGGGCTCATTGCTGACGCTGATCGCACTCATTTATTTGTACACCGCGTCCAACGGCAGCTTTGACATCTTGACCTGGCACAAATTGCCGCTGTCGGGTACTGTGCAAACCTTGTTGTTCTTTGCTTTCTTCGCCGCCTTTGCCGTGAAGGTGCCCATGTGGCCTGTTCACACGTGGTTGCCCGATGTGCACGTTGAAGCGCCGACAGGCGGCTCTGCCGTGCTGGCGGCCATCATGTTGAAGTTGGGGGCTTACGGCTTCTTGCGTTTCTCGATGCCCATTGCGCCCGATGCTGCGCGCGAGTGGGGCATGTTCATGATCGTCTTGTCGCTGGTGGCGGTGGTTTATGTGGGCTTGGTGGCCATGGTTCAGCAAGACATGAAGAAACTCGTGGCGTACTCCTCAGTGGCGCACATGGGTTTTGTCACGTTGGGATTTTTCATCTTCAATCCGCTGGGCGTGTCCGGCGGCATTGTTCAAATGATTGCGCACGGCTTTGTCTCAGCCGCCATGTTCTTGTCCATTGGCGTCTTGTACGACCGCGTTCACTCGCGCGAAATCTCCAGCTACGGCGGTGTGGTCAACACCATGCCCAAGTTTGCGGCCTTTGCCTTGTTCTTTGCCATGGCCAACTGCGGCTTGCCGGGCACGGCAGGTTTTGTGGGCGAGTGGATGGTCATTCTCGGCGCCGTAAAGTTCAATTTCTGGGTGGGCACTTTGGCCGCATCGGCATTGATCTTTGGCGCTGCATACACCCTGTGGATGTTCAAGCGCGTCTATCTCGGTCCTGTGGCCAATGACGATGTCAAAGAGTTGACCGACATCAACGCGCGCGAGTTCTTGGTGATGGCCTTGCTGGCCGCCGCTGTGCTCTACATGGGCGTCTACCCCAAACCCTTCACTGACGTGATGGACACTTCGGTGGCCGACTTGCTCAAGCACGTGGCCTTGTCCAAGTTGCCTTGAGCAGCGGGCATTGACCGATTAGCCAGATTAGAAGAATTGAGAGAACACACATGATGGACAGCCCCAACTGGATGACGATTTATCCGGAGATCGTGTTGTTGGTCATGGCTTGCGTGATTGCGCTGGCCGACCTCTTCGTGAAAAGCCCCAAGCGCACCGCCACCTACGCCCTGACCTTGTTGTCTTTGGGGGGTGTGGCCTTGTTGCATGCGTTTTACGCCGATGCCGGTGAAACGGGCTACGGCTTCGGCCGACTCGTTGTCAGCGACCCGATGGGCCATTGGCTCCGGTGTTTTGCTGCCGTGGCGGTGATGGTCACCTTGGTCTATTCACGCCCCTACGCAGCAGACCGCGACATGTTGCGCGGCGGTGAAATGTTCAGTCTCAGCATGTTCGCGCTGTTGGGCATGAGCTTCATGATTTCGGGTCAAAACTTCATCGTGATCTATTTGGGTCTCGAGTTGTTGACCTTGTCCAGCTACGCCCTGGTGGCGCTGCGCCGCGACCACACCCAAGCCACCGAAGCGGCCATGAAGTACTTTGTACTGGGCGCTATGGCTTCTGGCTTTTTGTTGTACGGCATGTCCATGTTGTATGGCGCAACCGGCAGCCTTGAGTTGTCCGAAGTGCTCAAAGCCATTGCCTCAGGTCAGGTCAACCACCAGGTGTTGGTGTTTGGGCTGGTCTTCATTGTCTCGGGCTTGGCGTTCAAAATCGGCGCCGTGCCTTTTCACATGTGGGTGCCTGACGTTTACCAGGGCGCTCCCACGGCGGCAACGCTGATGATTGGTGGGGCGCCCAAATTGGCGGCTTTTGCCATCATGATTCGCTTGTTGGTGGAAGGCTTGCTGCCTCTGGCCTTTGACTGGCAGCAAATGTTGTCGTTGCTGGCAATTGGCTCGCTCTTGATCGGCAACTTGGCCGCGATTGCACAAACCAACCTCAAGCGCATGCTGGCTTACTCCACCATCGCGCAAATGGGTTTTGTCCTGTTGGGTTTTGTGGCGGGCGTCATCAATGGCCAAACCACCTTGGCGGCCAATGCCTACAGCTCGGCCATGTTCTACATCGTCTCTTATGTGTTGACCACATTGGCCAGCTTCGGCGTGATCATGCTGTTGGCACGTCAGGGTTTTGAGAGCGAAGAGATCACCGATCTGGCGGGCTTGAACCAACGCAGCCCGTTGTACGCTGGCGTGATGGCGATCTGCTTGTTCTCGATGGCGGGCATTCCACCGATGGTTGGCTTTTATGCCAAGCTGTCGGTCTTGCAGTCGTTGCTGGTCTCAGGCCAAAGCTTCTACATCGGCTTGGCGATCTTTGCGGTCATCATGTCTCTGATCGGCGCGTTCTATTACTTGCGCGTGGTCAAGGTCATGTACTTTGACGAGCCGGTCACGGCCACCACCGTTTCGGCCGATGCCGACGTGCGTGTGGTCTTGTCCATCAATGGTTTGTTGGTGTTGGTGTTGGGCATTGTGCCGGGCGCTCTGATGGCCTTGTGTGCAGATGCCATAGCCCGCATGTTGTCCATCTGATTCAAGGTCTCCCCATGTCCAGCGATTTGCAAATTGGCATCTTGATTGCAATGGCCGTCTTGGCGGCCAACTTGCCGTTTGCCAATCAGCGCATTTTGGTGGTCGGACCGCAACGGCTATCGAAATCATTACTTTGGCGTCTGGCTGAGCTGGTGCTGCTTTACTTTGTGGTGGGCGCCGTTGGCTTGGCCTTCGAAAACCACGCAGGCCAAATCGCTCCCCAAGGTTGGGAGTTTTATGCCATCACAAGCACCATGTTTGTGACGCTGGCATTTCCTGGTTTCGTCTACCGTTACCTGATGCACCGCAAGCATTGAGCGCCTTGGGCTTGGACTCGGCATGTCTGATGAGCACCTGATCGAGCACCGCGTCAGCCAACAAGAGTTGTTGCGCGGCAATTTTTTGCACGCTTTTCGCGATACCGTCCGCCTGCCTAACCAAGCCCTGGCTACTCGCGAGTACGTCGTTCATCCGGGGGCGGTCATGGTCATCCCGTTGTTGGACACGCCCTCGGGTCTGCAAGTGGTTTTAGAGCGCCAATACCGGTACCCCGTTGCGCAAGTGATGATCGAATTTCCAGCCGGCAAGCGAGACGCGGGCGAGGACACTTGGCTTTGCGCGCAGCGCGAGTTGTTGGAGGAAACCGGTTACACCGCACGCCAATGGGCAAGGGCCGGGGTATTGCACCCGGTGATTGCGTACTCCACTGAAGTAATCGAAATCTGGTTTGCCAAAGACCTCACATTGGGTACCCGGCAATTGGATGCTGAAGAGTTTTTGGACGTCTTTTCAGCCACACCCGCCGAGTTGATGGTGTGGTGCAGAGACGGTCAAGTGACGGATGCCAAAACACTCACAGGGGCACTTTGGTTGCAAAACATGTTGGCAGGCGATTGGCCCCTGACATGGCAATCCTTGGCTTGAAGGGGACTGATGAAAGTCCTCGATCTCCAATGTTCGCAAGGCCACAGCTTTGAAGGCTGGTTTGGTTCACAAGGTGACTACGACTCGCAGCGCGCACGCGGCATGGTGACCTGTCCTGCCTGCAACGACAGCGACATTGTCAAAAAGTTGTCGGCACCCAGACTCAACTTGGGCCATGCTGCGGCAGCGAACCCCGTGTCTGCCAGTACAGAGGCTCAAGGCGATGCCGCATGGCAAAGCTCGGCAGGTGCACCACCGCCGGCAACGCCAAGCCTGACATCGTCTGATGTGCGCAGTGTCCAGCAGTTGCAGGCCGTTATGCTGCAGATGGTGCGGCAGGTGATGGCGCACACCGAAGATGTTGGCCCTCAATTTGCAGAAGAGGCGCGCAAGATGCATTACGGCGAAAAACAAGAACGCAGCATTCGTGGCCAAGCCACCCGAGAAGAAACCGAAGCCTTGATCGAGGAGGGCATCGACGTGGTGCCCTTGCCTTTGCCGGAACACCTCAAAGGCCCGCTGCAGTGAGCGGCAACTGGGCCCCCTCTTGAAACACGCGCTGCACATTGACGACGCCGAGGTCGAGCTGAGTGCGATTCGTGCGCAGGGCCCCGGCGGTCAGAACGTCAACAAAGTCTCGACTGCCATTCAGTTGCGATTTGATTTGACCCATTCGTCATTGCCAGAAGATGTGAAGCAACGTTGGCTGCAGTCGGGCGACAGCCGCTTAACGCAGGATGGCATTTTTGTACTGAAGGCTCAACGCCACCGAACCCAAGAAGCCAATCGAGCCGATGCGTGGTCGCGCTTGTATGAAACCTTGGACCAATACGCCAAGCCACCCAAACGCCGCAAGCCGACCCAGCCCACTTATGGCTCAGTCCAACGGCGGTTGGCGGGCAAAGCCCAGCAGTCCAAAATCAAACAGGGCCGCGGTCGCCCATCCGGTGACGACTAACCGCGAGCTGCCACACACGCCTTGACAACCTGCTCGGTGGCTTGCGGGTGTTCAGCCGTAATCACCACCCGTGCCGGCATGCTGCGAAGCCAAGTGATTTGTCGTTTGGCCAATTGCCGTGTGGCAATAATGCCGCGGTCTTTTATTTCACCAACAGGCCAGCCCGCATCCAGGCCTTCCCATGCTTGTCGGTAACCAACGCAGCGCATGGAGGGCAGGTCGGGTTTCAAGTCGCCCCTGTCGCGCAGACGCGTCACTTCATCCAAAAAACCATCCGCCATCATGTGCTCAAAGCGTTGTGCAATGCGTCGGTGTAACCAAGCACGGTCCACGGGTTCTAAGCTGATGATCGGTATGCGCCAATCTGGCGCATGGGCTTTGGCGGTACCGTGAAAAGAGCTCAAGGTTTGCCCTGTGCTCGTCCATACCTCGAGCGCGCGGCCAATGCGCTGGCTGTCACCGGGCGCCAGTCGAGCCGCTGTCGCAGGGTCGATGGTGGCGAGTTTGGCGTGCAGGGCGGGCCAACCCAACAGCAGGGCTTCTTGTTGAATTTGGGTGCGCACGTCGGGGTTGGCGGCGGGCATGTCGTTCAAGCCCTCGAGCAGTGCTTTCAGGTAAAGCAGGGTGCCACCGACCAACAACGGGGTTTTGCCACGGGCCTGAATATCGCGCATCAGACGCGCGGCATCATTGACGAATTCGGCCACACTGTAACTTTGCAAGGGGTCGAGGATATCGATCAGGTGGTGCGGCACGCTGGCCAGTTCTGCTCGACTGGGTTTGGCAGTGCCAATGTCCATACCGCGGTAGACCAAGGCCGAGTCCAGGCTGATGATTTCTGCACCGCCTTTTGCCTCTAGGGTGTGGGCCAGCGCGAGTGCGGCCGCGGTTTTACCGCTGGCTGTGGGGCCCACGAGCGCGATGGCATCGATGGGCCGGTCTTTTGTGACCGGTGTTGGCGTAGGGCTCATGGCGAGGGCGTAGGCGTAGGCGCTGCTGCTGGTGTCAATGGTGTCGATGTTGTCGCCATGGCCGCCAAGACCTCAGGCCGGCCATGGCGTTGCACCACAGTCCAGGCGATGACGGTGATAAACACCGCCCACAGCAACAGGCCTTGGGTGAGTGCAAAAACCGGCTGGTCCATGTGCGTGCCCAACCAGGCGCCCATGAAAAAAGCACCCAACATCATCAAAAAGCCGTTCAGTGCAGAGGCGGTGCCGGCTCGGTGCGGAAAGGGCGCCACAGCGCCGCTTTGGCCGCAGGGTTGGTGAACGCCGTGACCCAACATGAAGATGTACATCGGCACCATCACGGCCCAAGCGCCATACCAATCTTGTCCTCGGCCCAGATAGGCCAGTGCCGCCATGCTCACGCCGCCAGTGAGGGTCAAGACGGCCGCGATGCCCACGGTGCGGTGCACGCTGGTGCGGCGCAACATCCAACGGCACCAAAAAGTGCCCACGATGTAGGACAACGACATGCTGAGCATGAGAAAGCCATAAGCCGTTTTGCTGTAGCCCATGAAGGTCACAAAGACAAACGATGAACTCGCCAAAAAGGTAAACAGCCCCAGGTAGGACCCCGCTGACAACGCGCACCAAGTCAAAAAGACAGGGTGGCGAATGATCTCGAGATTGGCTTTGATCCAAGGGCCCGCTCTCATGGCACGGGGGTCGGGTTGGGCCAAGGTTTCTTCAAAGCGCCAAGCCAGCAGTCCCAGCGTGAGCCCACCAAACACAGCCAACATCAGCAAGGCATAACGCCAGCCCAGTGCATCGGTCAGCACGCCGCCCAAGGGCGCACACGCGCACGCAATGATGCCCAGGCCGGTGAGACCTTGTGACATCACCGTGGCGCCTTGTGCGGGCTGAAAAAGATCGCGCACCACGGCACGGGCCGCCATGACACCTGCCCCCATCGCGATGCCTTGTACGGTGCGCCCAGCAATCAGCCACGCCATGTCGGGTGCAAAGGCGCAAGCCACCGAGGCCAAGGTGTAGCCACTCATGCCCCACAACAAAATGGGCCGACGGCCAAAGCGGTCAGACAAAGGCCCCCACACCAATTGGGACAGACCAAACGCCAGCAACAAGGCGCTGAGGGTGAGTTGCGCTTGGCCCATGCCGGCCCCAAAGCCTTGGGTGATCGCGGGCAGGGCGGGCAGATACAGATCGGTGGTGACAGGTTGCAAGCCGAGCAACAGGGCGAGCAGCAGAACGATGAGTTTGGGGGACATGGTCAGGGAGTTTTCTGCTGCTGGATGAACGGGGCCGCTGCGCGGCCACCCTCATGCTCGCCTTGCACGGTTAATCGTTCAGTTTGCACACCACCGCTGTCCATCGCTAAGTGCTGCATCAGCGGCCCCGCAAGAACAGTGCATCCAAGTCGCGCATGGCCATCTGCCGCCAGGTGGGGCGGCCATGGTTGCATTGGTCGGAACGCTCGGTTTCTTCCATTTGCCGCAAGAGGGCGTTCATTTCTTCCAGGGTCAATTTGCGGTTGGCCCGCACTGCGCCGTGGCAGGCCATGGTGGCTAAAATCTCGTTTTGTGCCCGCTGCACCACCGTGCTGGCGTCGTGCTGGGCAAGTTCAGCCAAGACACTGCGGGCCAGTTCAACCGCATCGCCTTGTGCCAGGCTGGTGGGCACGGCGCGGACGGCGAGGGTTTTGGCCGACAGCGGTGAGATTTCCAGCCCCAGTTGTTGCAAAGCCTCTGCACAGGCTTCGGCGGTGGCCACTTCGGTCGGGTTGGCAGCAAAGGTGGCCGGAATCAACAGCGGTTGGCTGGCGATGCGCGGGCCCTCGCCATCGACGGTGTTCAGCTGGCTTTTCAGGCGCTCGTAGACGATGCGTTCATGCGCTGCATGCATGTCCACCACGACCAAGCCGTGTTTGTTCTCGGCCAAGATATACACCCCATGCAATTGCGCGATGGCGCGCCCGAGTGGCCAATCGCCTTCGGGTAAAGGCTGTGCCGGGGCTTGGGACCATGGCGCTGGTGGCTCTTGGGCCAAAAGTGCCGAATGTGCTGAATATGCCGAATGCCCCGCAGGTGTCTCCTGTGCCTGAAATGCAGCTGCGTCAGACGTTGGGGCCCACGGGTTTGGCGCTGTCTGTTCACCGGCCGTGGGGTTCCACAGTGCTTTCAAGTCGGCCATGGCGCGCTCACCGTCCACGTGGGGGCGTGACGCACTCGGGCGGAATGGGCTGGCTGCATCAAAAGCCATGCCTCCTTGCTGCCAACGCGCCGACTCAGGCAGGCCGGGTGAGGTCGGGGCATTTTTCAATTGAAAATCTGTGGCGGCCGAGTTCGTCGACGCAGAACCGGCCGCATGCGCGTCTAAATGGTTGGCGCGTGGCGCGGCCAATGCGTTTTCTAAAGCGTGTCGCACGGCTTGGTGCACGGCCCGGCTGTCTCTGAACCGAACCTCGATCTTGGTCGGGTGCACATTCACATCGACCAGCATCGGGTCAATTTGAATGAAGAGTGCATAGGCGGGTTGTTTATGGCCGTGCAGCACATCTTCGTAGGCACTGCGAGCGCCGTGCATCAGCACTTTGTCGCGCACAAAGCGGCCATTGACGTAAGCAAATTGATGGTCAGGCCGTGAGCGCGCGGCATCCGGCAATCCGGCGCGCCCCATCACAGTCAAGGGGCCCGCTTGGTAAGACACGGCTATGGATTGCGCTACAAACTCTTCGCCCAACACATCGGCCAGACGTTGCGCCAAGCCTGCGTTGCCGGGGTGGACACGCCATTGCTCCACCAACTTGCCCTCGTGCCAGATGGCAAAGCCCACATCAGGGCGGGCCAAGGCGTGGCGGCGCACAGCTTCGATGCAATGCGCGAGTTCGGTGCTTTCGCTCTTTAAGAACTTGCGCCGTGCAGGGGTTGAAAAGAACAGTTCTTTCACCTCCACCGTGGTGCCCACCGAGCGGGCTGCAGGACGGATTTCGCCCGTGCGGCCATCCAGCGCAAAGGCACTGGCTTGGCCCTCAGTGCGTGACAGCAAAGTCAATTCCGAGACCGAATTGATGGCGGCCAAAGCCTCACCCCGAAACCCCATGGTCATGACCGACTCGAGTTCATCGAGGTTGCCAATCTTGCTGGTGGCATGACGCTTCAAGGCCACGGGCAATTCGTCAGGTTCGATGCCAGCGCCGTCGTCTTCCACCGCAATCAGCCGAGTACCGCCACCGATCAGGCGCAAAGTGATGCTTTGAGCCCCGGCGTCCATGGCGTTGTCGACCAATTCACGCACCACCGAGGCAGGGCGTTCCACCACTTCACCGGCCGCGATTTGGCTGATCAGTTCATCGGGGAGTTCGCGAATGGGGCGGCGCGCGTTCGCCGGGCTGTTGAGAGAAGTCACAGGGGCATTTTAGGGGGTCTGGTTGGGCCACTTTGGCGAGGATAATCACCCCATGGACATCTTGCTGCAACTCGTCGATTTCATCCTTCATGTGGACCGTTACCTCGAGGCCTTTGTGGCGCAACATGGGGCGTGGGTTTACGCCTTGTTGTTCCTCATCATCTTTGTCGAGACCGGTGTGGTGGTGATGCCCTTTTTGCCCGGTGATTCGCTGTTGTTCATCGTTGGGGCGATGTGCGGCGCGGGACTGATGAACCTGCCCTTGGTGATGGGTTTGTTGTTGGCGGCGGCCATTTTGGGCGACCAGACCAACTACACCATCGGGCGTTACTTTGGGCCCAAGGTGTTCCAGTGGGAAGACTCACGGTTTTTTAACCGGCAAGCCTTTGACCAAGCCCATGCTTTTTACGAAAAATACGGCGGTATCACCATCATCCTGGCCCGTTTCATGCCCTTTGTGCGCACCTTTGTGCCCTTTGTGGCCGGTGTGGCCGAGATGACGCGCCACAAGTTCACCCTCTACAACGTGGTGGGCGGCTTGATTTGGGTGGTGGGCTTGACGCTGGCCGGCTACTTGTTTGGCAATTTGCCCTTTGTTCAAACGCACCTGAGCAAGATCATCTGGGCACTGATTGTGGTGCCCGGTTTGATCGCCATGTATGGCGCTTGGCGCGCACGCAAGGCAGCTTGAGCGGCCGAAGAAAGGCTCAGAAGGCCAAGACTTCAGCCAAGGTGGGGGGCTGGCAACCTTCGCGGGTGCAGTTAATTGCTGCGGCCTTCATGGACAGTTCCAGTGTGTTGGCCACCCGCTCGTGGGCGCCCGTGGGCTGCAAAGCCCAATCGGCCAAAGTATTGCCCCAAAAGGTGTCGCCCGCGCCTACGGTGTCGGCCACGCTGATGCGGGGCACTGGCAGTTGGTGGGTCTGGCCCTGCACATCCAAGTAGGCCCCATCAGCGCCGAAGGTGAGGGCAATGCGGCTCAAAACGCCGCTGTCCACACCCGATCGCAAGTTGCTCACCAAGCGGGGTGAATCGGCGAGGGAGACCCCCGTGAACCCCATGGTTTCCAAGTCTTCGTCGCTGGCTTTGAGCCAGTCGGTGAGTGCGATCACTTGGTGCAAAGCCTGCACATACTTTTGCAAGTCGTGCGCCACTTTGGGTCGCAAATTGATGTCGACGCTGATGGTCCAGCCCAAGGCCCGTGCGCCTTTCAAAATGGCCAGTACCTTGTCATGCTCTGGTGGAATCAAAAGCAAAGACCCGGTGTGAAAAATGCCGGGTTGGGCTTGTTGCTTCAGCAGCCCCAAGATGCTGTCCACGTTGTAATCGCGATCGGCGATGCCCTCGCGGTAAAAGCCGTAGCTGGGTTGCCCTTGGGTGACCTGTACCACGGCCAAAGAGGTGGGCAAACGGCTCGAGCCACCGAGCAAAGCCACGCCGTCTTGCTGCAGCAGGTTGGCCAAGCCGTGGCCAAACAAATCGCTAGAGAAGGGGTTGAGATAGGACGCCTTGGCCCCGCGCAGCGCAGCAGCGCGGGCCATGTTGAAGGGGCTGCCGCCCATCAACGGTTTGAGCTGACCATCGGGTTGAGCGATGCAGTCCATCAGGGCTTCGCCCAAAACAAAAATCGGCGTGGTCATGGCAATTCAGTCGGCAATTTGAAGACCCGAAATTATCAGGTCTTCGGGACTCAAGTGGCAGCAAGAACGGCAGGAAAGCGGCAAAAAAGTGACAGAAAACGATGGCCGTGTGTGTTTACTTTTTGAGCAAGTGCTTGCGACGCACCACGTCAATCCACACCGCCACGATCACCACAGCGCCAATCGCCATCATTTGCTTGAACTGCGAAACTTCCATCAAGTTCATGCCGTTGCGGATCATGGTGATGAGCACAGCGCCCAACAAGCTGCCCCAAATGCTGCCGCGTCCGCCGAACAGGGAGGTCCCCCCCAAAATCACGGCAGCGATCGCATCCAGTTCAAACATTTGCGCCATCTTGCCGCTGGAAGAGTCCATGCGGGCCATCAACACAATGGCGGCCAAGGCGCAGCAAAGGCCGGAAATCACATACACCCCCAGCTTGTACCAGCGGATGTTGATGCCCACTTGGCGCGCACCCATTTCGTTGGAACCCATGGCGTAGACGTAGCGACCAATTTTGGTGCTCGACAAAATGAACGCCATCACCACAAAAAACACACCGGTGATCAAGGTCGGCATGGGAACACCCAGCACACTGCCGTAACCAATGAAGGGCAGGGGGTCGGGCAAGCCCGCGTTGTCAAAACCGCCGGTCAAATCAAAGGCCATACCGCGCCACAAGGTTAGTCCACCCAGGGTCACGATGAAAGCAGGAATGCCGACAAAGGCCACCAAATAGCCGTTAAAAACACCCACAGCGGCGCCAATCAACAAGGCAACGGCCATGGCCATGTAGGGGTCAACGCCCATTTTGATCATCATGTGGCCGGCCACTGCGCCAGCCAGAGCCGTGAGCGCTCCCACGGCCAAATCCACACCACCCGTCAAAATGACAAACGTTTGTCCACCCGCAAGCAAGGCGATGACCGAGGCTTGGACCAAGATGTTGGACAGGTTGCCGGTGGTCAAGAAGTAGGGCGAGGCGAAGGTGAGCAAAACACCTAAAACAATCACTGCCACTAAGGCGCCGTACCACTCTTGTCGTGTGATGGATTTCATAAAATTCTCAATCATTAATGCGTAGCTTTTGCAGAAGCCCACCCCTGTGAACCCTCGGGTCGCGAAGGAGGTTGGCTCACAGGGGTGAGCTCCTGCAATCAGAAATCAAGCCCGGGCCACATGCCCGGGCGGGCCATCACTTGCCCTTGACTTTCATGAACTGACCGACGCCGGAATCAGCAGCGAACTTGTCCACGTTGGAAGGCAACACCAAGAAGGAGCCAGTGTCGATACGGGCTTCCACTTTTTTGCCTTGTGCTGCGGCAATCGCTGTTTCCACGCCCACTTGACCGATCTTGGCCAACATTTGCGCGGCGTTGGCTTGTTGCCAGCCTTGCTTCATCATGTCCAAGCCGCCTGGGGAGCCGTCAAAACCAGCGATTTTCACGTCGCCAGGCTTCTTGCCAGCGGCCATCAAAGCGGCTTTGGCGCCCAAAGCACCGCCGTCCCATGCGCAGGCAATCACCTTGGCATTGGGGTTGGCCCGCAAAGCGGCTTCCACACCGTTTTGAGCCATGGTTTGGTCCCAAGTGGTGGGCACTTCCACAATCTTGACGTTTTTACGGCCAGCGTTCAAAGCATCGACAAAGCCTTTCTTGCGCTCTTGACCGGTGGACTGGCCTTGGTCGCCGGTCACATAGATCACGGTGTCGCCGTCTTTGATCTGCTCTGCGGCCCACTTGCCTTGCACGTTGGCGGCTTTGATGTTGTCGGTTGCGACATAAGAAGAGATTTTGGCGCCGGTGATGCCTGTGTCCACAGCCACCACAGCGATGCCAGCAGCCATGGCCTTGTTGATCGCAGGTGCGATACCGGCGGAGTCAACGGGTGCAATCGCGATGGCGTTGACTTTGCGGGTGATCATGTCTTCCACGATGGCCAGTTGGCGAGACAACTCACCTTTTTCAGCGGCCAGCTCGATGAACTTCACGCCTTTGGCTTGGCCGGCTTTCTTGGCGCCGCCGTTGATCAAGGTCCAACCTTCGTTGGTGTTGCCGTTGGTGATGTAAGCCACCGTCACGTCAGCCGCCATGGCCGAGGTGAACAAAGTAGCAGCTGCTGCAGCGATGGCCAAACGGCCGAATGTGCGTTTCGTGATCATGGGGTTATCTCCGTTGTTGATGAAGTTGGGCCAAAAACTCTTTTGACCGCGAACGCATTGGAAACGAAAAAACCTATTAAGTAAACCTAGTAGTTTTACTAATGTCCAAATTTCAAGAATTCCTTCATGCTACGTCCCATTCATTGTGAAAGCCGTCTTTATGTCCACCTCCACACCCGTTCTCGAAATTCAGCAATTAACCAAGCATTACGGTGGCGTGAAAGCCCTGACCGACGCCCAATTTCGCCTGTTGCCGGGCGAGCACGCCGCCATCGTGGGGGACAACGGGGCCGGGAAAAGCACGTTTGTGCGCCTGATCACCGGGGTCGAGCAGCCCAATTCGGGCAACATCTTGTTGGATGGCCAAAAAGTGAACTTTGAGTCGCCGCTGGACGCCCGCGAGCAGGGCATTGAGACCGTATATCAGACGCTCGCCTTGGCCGAAGACTTGGATGTGCCGGCCAATATTTTCTTGGGCCGCGAGATCACGCGCCTGAATTTGGGGCCGCTGTCGATCCTGAACCACAAGGCCATGCGCGATAAATCGGCCAGCATGTTGTCGACCACTGGCGTGAAAATTCAGGACATGTCGGAAAGCCTGCGCGGCATGTCGGGCGGTCAGCGTCAGTGCGTGGCGATTGCCCGAGCAGCCGGCTTTGCCAAAAAACTCATCATCTTGGACGAACCCACCGCCGCATTGGGCGTGCAAGAGACCGCACGGGTTGAAGAGATCATCAAGGGCCTGAAAACGCAAGGCATTCCGCTCATCATCATCAGCCACAACTTGCGACAGGTGTTTGACTTGGTGGACCGCATTTGGGTGTTCCGCCAGGGCCGCATCATTTGCAGTCGCCTCACCCGCGAAACCAGTCCTGAAGAAATCGTGGGCTTGATCACCGGCGCCATCGACCCGGCCAGCCTGCGCTCTGAAGAGGCCGCGACATGCTGAAAGGGATTGACCCACTGCTCACCCCTGAGCTGCTGATGCACTTGTGCGCCATGGGCCATGGCGAATGGGTCGCGGTGGTGGATGCCAACTTCACGGCCGATTATTTAAGCCAAGGCAAACCCGTGGTGCGCATCCCCGGGCACACCTTAGAGCGGGTCAGCCGCGCGGTGTTGTCGGTGTTTCCATTGGCCGTAGATGTGGCCCAACCTGCCGCCTTCATGCGGGTGTGCCACAGCGCCGATGGCCACCGAACCGCCGCGCAACAAGCCGTGGTGAACTTGGTGGTGGAAGCCGGTTTCAAGCCAGAGCAAGTGGAGTCGGTTGAGCGCTATGCGTTTTACGACAAAATAAAGGGAGCCAGCCTGATCGTGCAAAGCGGTGAGGGCACGGCTTATGGCAACGCCTTGTTTTGCAAGGGCGTGATACTTGTTTGACCTGATCCCTGTCTGAGCGTTTTTACTCATGAACTCTGCCACCCCCACATCCGCCATGCGCGGCTCCAACCATGTGGGCATGCGGCAGTTCAATGAGCGCACGGTTTTGCAGGCGATTCGTCACCATGGGGCCATTCCCAAAGCCGATCTGGCTCGATTGACCCAGTTGTCCACCCAAACGGTGGCCATCATTGTGGGCCGGTTGCTGGACGATGGCTTGCTGATCAAACAAGACCGTGTGCGCGGCAAGATTGGTCAACCCTCTGTGCCTTTGTCGCTCAACCCGCAAGGGGCATTCAGTGTGGGGATTCAGGTCGGTCGGCGCAACCTAGAGTTGTTGGTGGCCGATTTTATGGGCCGCCCAGTCGAGCGCATTGAGTTCCTCTACGACTACCCTGACCCCGATCAACTGTTTTTGTCGATGGCGCAAGGTCTGCAAACATTGCAGCAGCGCATGGGTGATTTGTGGCCACGCACGGTGGGTGTCGGGCTCACTGCGCCTTTGTCGTTGCACAAATGGGCCGACCTGATGGGGGGCCCAGCGGCACAAGCACTGGCCCGCTGGGAAACCATCGATTTGCCAACCGAAGTGCAGCGCCTGACCGATTTGCCTGTGGTCTTTGCCAAAGACACCACGGCCGCCTGTGTCGCCGAGTTGCTGCAAGGGCACGGCCGCCAAGTGCACAGTTTTTTGTATGTGTTTGTCGGTACCTTCATTGGTGGTGGTTTGGTCTTGTCGGGCCACATCATGAACGGCGAGCGGGGCAATGCGGGCGCGATTGGCTCTTTGCCTGTGGGC
>JBJOIR010000043.1:0-18278 GCA_046047055.1 Pseudomonadota bacterium
CCCTTGATGGCCCCCCAAAACCCGCAACGGCGGGTTTTGAATGGCCCCAATAACCCGCTTCGGCGGGTTTTGCATGCCCCCAATAACCCGCTTTGGCGGGTTTTTTACGTCCGAAACAACCCGCTTCGGCATGTTTATTTGTGCCCGTAACAACCCGCCTCGGCGGGTTTTTTGCGCCCTAAAAAACCCGTCGTGCGAGTTGTACCCTTTCTGTAACTCGTCAAATGCCCCAAATTGGGGGATCCCGGTTACCATCGGTTATGTAATTTAGTTACCACGCCTTTTGGGGCGCAAGGACATGACACTTCATCCGACTTTGGTTGCCGTTACCGCCCGCATCACTGAGCGCAGCCGGGCCAGCCGCGAGGCTTATTTGCGGCAGGTGGATGCAGCGGCGCAACAAGACCCCGGCGCACAGCGTTTGGGCTGTGCCAACGTGGCCCACGCCTTCGCGGCCATGCCAGAGGGGGACAAAAATCGCGCCACCGCGCTGGACAAAATCAAAGTGGTGGCGCCGCGCGCACCCAACATCGGCATTGTCAATGCCTACAACGACCTGTTGTCGGCCCACGCACCGCTCCAACATTACCCCGACCTCATCAAGGACGAGGCGCGCAAATGCGGGGCCACCGCTCAAGTGGCTGGCGGTGTTCCCGCCATGTGCGATGGCGTGACGCAGGGCACACCCGGCATGGAACTCAGCCTGTTCAGCCGCGATGTGATCGCTATGGCCACCGCCGTCTCGCTGAGCCACGATGTCTTTGATGCCGCCCTGATGCTGGGGGTCTGCGACAAAATCGTGCCCGGTCTCTTGATTGGGGCTTTGCAATTTGGCCATTTGCCCACGGTATTCGTACCGGCTGGGCCCATGACCAGTGGCATGCCGAACAACGAAAAGTCCAAGGTGCGCGAACAAGCCGCATTGGGCCAAGTGGGCCGCCCCGAGTTGCTCGAAGCCGAGTCCAAGGCCTACCACGGCGAAGGCACTTGCACTTTTTATGGCACGGCCAACAGCAACCAAATGCTGCTCGAGGCGATGGGCTTGCATGTGCCAGGAACAGCATTCATCAATCCCGCCGAAGGGGTGCGGCAAGACCTCACGCGTGAAGCCGCTCGTACCGTGCTCGCGTTGGTCAAAAACAAGAATTTCACGCCCATCGGCCATGTGGTTGACGAACGTTGCATCGTCAATGCCATGGTGGCTTTGCTGGCCACTGGCGGCTCGACCAACCACCTGATTCATTGGGTGGCGGTGGCCAAAGCGGCTGGCATCTTGATCGACTGGGACGATTTTTCTGCCTTGTCGGATGTGGTGCCTTTGCTCACCCGCGTGTATCCCAACGGCAGTGCCGATGTGAACCAATTCCAAGCCGCCGGCGGCCCGGGCCATGTGATTCGAGAGCTGCTGGATGCGGGCTTGATGCACCCCGATGTGCGCACGGTGCGTCCCGGTGGATTGCGTGAATTCACACGCATTCCGTCCTCGCAAAATGGCCAACTGGTTTGGCAAGATGTGGGCGCCAGCAAAGATGACAGCGTGGTGCGCCCCGCCAGCCAGCCATTCAGTGCCACAGGCGGCTTGAAGCTGCTGCAAGGCAACTTGGGGCGCAGCGTGATCAAGATTTCTGCCGTACCAGAGGCCTTGCATGTCATCGAAGCCCCGGCCCGGGTGTTTGGTTCGCAAGACGAATTGCACGCCGCTTTCAAAGCCGGCGAGTTGGACCGCGATGTGGTCTGCGTGGTGCGCTGGCAAGGCCCACAAGCCAATGGCATGCCCGAGTTGCACAAACTCACGCCACCCATGGCGGTGTTGCAAGGCAAGGGGTTCAAAGTGGCGCTGGTCACCGATGGCCGCATGAGCGGTGCCTCAGGCAAAGTGCCGGCCGCCATTCATGTGTCGCCTGAGGCAGCAGCAGGAGGCCCTTTGGCCAAAGTGCGCGATGGTGATGTGATTCGCTTGGACGGCGTTGCCGGCACCTTGCAAGCCTTGGTGAGCGAGGCCGAATGGGCCGCGCGCAGCGTCGACACGATGCCCGCTGACTTGATGGCCGCCAACGGGGTGGGCATGGGCCGTGAATTGTTTGCCAACCTGCGCCGCAATGCGCTCAAAGCCGAAGAAGGAGCCTGCACATGGCTGTAAATTTGAATGGTTCATTGACCGCCTTGCAAGTCATGCAAGACGCACCGGTGATTCCTGTGATCGTTTTGAACGATGTCGCCCACGCTGTTCCGTTGGCTCGCGCCTTGGTGGCGGGCGGCATTCGCATGCTGGAAGTCACGTTGCGCACGCCGCAAGCATTGGCTTGCATGGAAGCCATTGCCAAAGAGGTGCCCGGTGCCGTGGTCGGTGCGGGCACTGTGCGCAGCCCGGCCGATGCCGCTGCAGCGGCCAAAGCGGGCGCCCGCTTTGCCGTGAGCCCCGGCTACACACGTGCAGTGGGCCAAGCGTGCCGCGAGCACGGTTTGTCGCTGTTGCCCGGCGTGGCCACGGGCAGTGAAATCATGATGGCGCAAGAAGACGGCTACACCGAGCTCAAGTTTTTTCCGGCGATGCAAGCGGGTGGCCCCAACATGCTGAAGGCTTGGAGCGGCCCGTTTTTTGATGTGAAGTTTTGCCCCACCGGTGGGGTCACGCAGCAAAACGCCAACGACTTCTTGAGCTTGCCCAATGTGGCTTGTGTGGGCGGCTCATGGTTGGTGCCTGCAGACGCATTGGCCAAAGGCGATTGGGCGCGCATTGAGGCTTTGGCGCGCGAAGCCAGTCAATTGCCGCGCTGAGGCCTGTCAGCACTTGCTGCAATCACATCGGCACCGCGGGCCCGCAGACCGTGCCTCAAGGCTCATGGCTCACGGCTGGCCCCATGACGTCACGGGTCTGGCTCACCAAAATGCGTGGGCCACCGAGTGAAATCGTGGGGGTGTGCTCAGATGGCGGTCATCCAAGTTGGGCGTATTCCGCCCGTTGGATCAACTCGACTTTGTAGCCATCCGGGTCGGTCACGAAAGCGATCACGGTGGTGCCGCCCTTGACGGGCCCAGGCTCTCGGGTCACGTTGCCGCCATTGGCTTTGATCTTCTCGCAAGCCGCAGCAACGTCGGCCACACCCAAAGCAATGTGGCCGTAGGCGGTGCCCATCTCGTAATGCTCGACGCCCCAGTTCCAGGTGAGTTCCAGTTCGGCGTGATCGGGGTTGTGGCCGTACCCCACAAAAGCCAAGGAATATTTGTATTCGGGGTTTTCAGAAGTGCGCAGCAGTTTCATGCCCAGCACCTGGGTATAAAAATCGATCGAGCGTTGAAGGTTGCCAACGCGCAGCATGGTGTGTAGGAGTCGCATGTCGCCGATTGTGCAATCAAATCAATAGCCGCGTCGGTCAAATTGGCGACGCGCATCCCTTAACATTCAAGCCACATGAACACCCCATCACGAGCCACTGCGGAGATCAATATGGGTATTACTGAGACGCCGTTGGGGTTTGCACTCCAAGCCTGCAAGGCCACGAATTCAGGTACAGGTAAAGCTACAGGCAAAGGCACAGGCACAGGCACAGGCACAGGCACAGGCACAGGCACAGGCACAGGCACAGGCACAGGCACAGGCACAGGCAGCTCGAAGGCGGCTGGATGAACACCAACCGGCGCCCGCCCCATGCGGTGTCGCGCTTGCGCACCGAACGATTGGCTCGCAGTGCCAAACCCTTTTTGGCGCGCGGGGGCATCAAGGGCGAGCGCTGCCCCGGTTGTCGCATGGTGCCCAGCCACTGCCTGTGTGCGGCCCGGCCCGATGTGCCCACTGAGGCCGGCATGTGCTTGTTGATGGCCGATATCGAGCCCCTGAAGCCCAGCAACACAGGTTGGTTGATTGCCGATGTGGTGGCCGACACATTCGCTTTTGGGTGGACCCGAACGGAGGTCGATCCGGCGTTGTTGAGCCTCTTGGCCGATCCACAGTGGCAGCCCTATCTGGTTTTTCCGGGCGAATTTGTCGAGACGGAGCGGGTCGTGCAAGACGTGCAAGCACCGAGTGTTGGGCGAAGGCCCTTGTTCATTTTGCTGGATGCCACTTGGCCTGAAGCACGCAAAATGTTCCGCAAAAGTCCTTACTTGAATGCCTTTCCCGTGCTCAGTCTGAACCCCGAACAGGTGTCGCGCTACCAATTGCGTCGCTCGCGACGCGATGACCATTTTTGTACCAGCGAAGTCGCTTCACTGTGTTTGGCCTTGGCGGGCGAAACCCACGCGGCGCAGACTTTGCAGGCCTATCTGGCGGTTTACACCCACCACTATCTGCAAGCCAAGCACCAGTTGCCCGCAGATTGGCAAGGCGTTGCCCATTCAACACTGCAGTCATTGAGCTCTGTGCAGGCTTTGCAGCAGGTTTGATTTTTTTATTCAGGAGTTTCGATGTCTACCCCCCCATCTACCGCTACCTCTACCGTCACCACAGCCCCAGCTCAAGCACACGGCGCAGAAGCTGTCTCCCGGCCGCGCACGGTTGAACGGCTGGTCAAAGGCCAAGCCACGTCAGATGGTGCGGGCGTCAAACTCACCCGTGTTTTGACGCAAGACCTGCAACGCCGGCTTGATCCCTTTTTGATGCTCGATGCCTTTGGCAGTGACCACCCCGATGACTACATTGCGGGTTTTCCAGACCATCCCCACCGGGGCTTTGAAACTGTGACTTACATGCTGGCTGGCCGCATGTTGCACCGCGACAGCGCTGGCAACGAAGGCCTGCTGCAAAACGGCGGCGTGCAATGGATGACCGCAGGTCGGGGTGTCATCCACTCCGAAATTCCACAGCAAGACCAAGGGGTGATGGAAGGGTTTCAGCTTTGGTTGAACTTGCACAGTTCTGAGAAGATGAATGCGCCGTGGTACCGAGATTTTCAAAACGACCAACTGCCCCAATTCAGCACCCCAGAAGGGGTGGCAGTGACGGTCATTGCGGGTGCCAGTCATGGCGTGTCCGGCGCTGTGAGCCGCCCCATCACACAGCCTGTTTATTTGGATGTGCGCATGCCTCAAGGCACGCGCTTCAGTCAAACCTTGCCCGAGGGGCACAACGCCTTCATCTACGTGTACCGGGGTGAAGTGACGGTGGCCGGGCAAGCGGTGCCCGTGCAACGCATGGCCATTTTGGCCAATACAGCGTCATCCGATGGTGTGGTGGTCGAGGCCAGTGCGCAGGCGCAATTCATTTTGGTGGCGGGCCAACCGCTGAAAGAACCCATCGTGCAATACGGGCCCTTTGTCATGAACACCAAAGAAGAAATTTACCAAGCCATGACCGACTTTCGAGAAGGTCGCTTGGGCGAAACCGCCTGACGATCGCGGGCTGAAGCCTCAGCCTCGGATCGCTTTGACAAAGGCGCGGGCGTTGTCGCTGACTTGCGAGGCGGCGTTCCCCCGTGCGTACAACGCCGAACCCAAGCCAAACCCCGTAGCCCCAGCCTGGCGATAAGTCTGCAACGTGTCTGGCGTGATGCCCCCCACCGGCAGCAAAGCGGTGTCGCTTGGCAGCACGGCGCGCAGGGCCTTCACAGCGGCCGGAGAAATCATTTCAGCTGGAAATAATTTGAGGCCATGGGCGCCGGCCTCGAGCGCCGCAAAGGCCTCGGTGGCGGTGGCTATACCGGGCAGCACCACCATGCCCAAGGCCAAGGCCTCGGCCACCACGGTCGGGTTGAAGTTGGGTGCGACCACCAAACGCCCACCTGCGGCGTGCACTTCGCGCACTTGCTGAGGGGTCAGCACGGTGCCCGCACCGATCAAAGTGTTGGGAAATTGGCGCGCCAATGCCGCAATGCTCAGCAAGGGTTGGGGCGAATTGAGCGGCACCTCGATGATCGAAAACCCATGCCCCACCAGCGCTTGGCCAATGGCCGGCGCTTCCTCTGGCGTGAGGCCGCGCAAGATGGCAAGCAAGGGCAATTGGGACAAGGCTTGGCGCAAGGTTTGCGCTGAGGCATGCAAGGTGGCGGGGCTGTTCGTCGTTTGGGGTATGGCAGTCATGACAGCATTCTCACAAAAAGTCCGTCGCTGAGGCCAAGGCAAACAATCCAGCCCAAGTCGCTTCTGCGCCCAAGGTGTGGCTTTGGATGCCCAGGTGTTCGAGCGTCAAGCGGTAACGCAAGGTCAAAGCTTCACTGCCGATCAAGATCACCGAGTTTGGTTTGTTGTGGAGGGTCTGGTGTCGAAGCTCTTCGCCAATCAGCAGGCCAGACAAATAGCTGGGCAAGGCCGCGGCCGTCATGCGATCAAAAAGGCCCAAAGTGCGGACCGAAAAGAGTTGGTGCAAAACGTGGCCTCGCTGACTGAGCTCGACCCCTTGCAAAAATGCGGTGGCATCAAAGTCGCCCTGCATGTCCAGGGACTTGCTGAGAATCGAATGTTGGCTCAAGAGGGCAAACAGCTCACCGGTCATGCAGGTCTGAAAATGCACGATGCGCTGGTCTTGCACGTGCACCCATTTGCTGTGTGTACCAGGCAAAACCAGCGTGGCGTGGCGTTGTTGGGTCAGTTGCAGGGCGCCAAAAACTTGCACTTCTTCGCCCCGCATCACATCTGGAATTGGCAGTGGTCCCTCGCTCATGCAACGCATACCGGGGACCAAGGCCATGCGCCCGGGTTGCAGCCACAGCAGATGCTGGCGCAACTCTGAAAAACCGCCAGGGCAGGGGCAGTAGGGGGCCTCTTGCCAGCCCTGCCGGCTACCCGCCATGCCCGAGATGAAACACAGCGCCTCTGGCGCTTGCATCCAGTCGCCAAAGAGTTCGTTGAATACGGCCTCAAATTGCCCTGGCGGCACGCTCAAAATGCCACGCGGAAATTCTCTCGATTTCAGCACTTGACCCGAGCTGCCCAGCCGCGCACCCCGCAACGAAGTGGTGCCCCAGTCAATGGCGATGAATGGCCTCATACCGTCTTTGCTTTCGTCAAGTAGGCCAGCACGTCTGCTTGCCTGGGCATGGGTGACACGGCACCGACCCCTTGCACCGACAAGGCAGCCGCAGCGTTGGCATAGCGAGCGGCCTCCCACAGGTCATCACCTGCCACCATTCTGGCGAGCAAATTGCCCGCAAAGCAGTCACCAGCACCGGTCGCATCGATGGCTTTGACGTTGTGTCCGGGCACATTGCGTTGTGTTTCTCCATCGCTGGCCAGCGCACCATCGGCCCCCAGTTTGAGCACCACCGTAGCGGCACCATTTGCATGGCTCCAGGCCACGATGTCTTGCGCTTGGGTCAGTCCCGTGAGCGCGGTCATGTCTTCCAGGCTGGGCAAAAACAAATCGCACAAACCGACCGCCTGCCGAATGCACGCCTGTGCGCGTGCCAGCGGCCACAAAGAGAGTCGCAAGTTGGAGTCGAGCGCGACACGCGTGCCCACACTGCGTGCGTGCGACATGGCTGCTAAGGCGGTGTCGCAGGCTGAGGACGAGATGGCCAGTGAGATGCCCGATAAATGCAACCACTTGCTGTGGGCAATGGATTCGGCCCAATGCGTCAGATCGTCCGGCTGCATGCGGCTGGCGGCCGAGCCCGCTCGGGCATAGCTGAAGTGGTGCCCTTGCGCGTCGTGACTCACAAAGTACATGCCGGTGGGCGCCTGCGCATCGCGCAGCACCCCAGCAGTTGCGACGTTCTCGCCTTGCCACAAAGCCATGAGGCGGTCGCCCCAGCGGTCGGTTCCAAGGCGTGTCAGATAGCCCACACTTGCACCTGCACGGGCGGCCGCAATGGCGGCGTTGCTGGTGTCTCCGCCAAAGCCTTGCAAATAAAGCGGTGGTGCGTTGGGCTCTTGAGCCTGCACTTGGTTGAACTCGACCATGGCTTCGCCGAGTGCCACGATGTCGAGGTTTTGAGAACGGTGGGTCATGGGCGAAAAAGACAGAGCTCAGTTGACGGTGCGCGGGTCACTGTTAAACCGGTCAAGCAATGATTCGCGTTGAAGGACATGACGCACGACATCTTCTGGATGGCCACTGCAAAAGTTTCCCCTTGCATGTGCAATACGCACGGTCCCGCAATGGGGACCGTGTGGCCGCATCTGCGGGGCGATCAGCACGCATTTTTAGGGGTGCAAGCCCTTCAAGGCCTCGGCCGGATAACCGGGGCGCGTTTTGCAGTCGGCGATGTATTGCTCAATGATGGCTTCAAAACTGGCATCGGCTCGCAAGCCCAGCGCGTGTGCGCGGTCAAATGTGCAGCCCTTGGCCCAGTTGTCCACAATGCCCGCAATGCGTTCGTCTTTGGCAAATGTGACCCGTGCTCGCACCTCGGGTCCTGCCACTTTTTCGAGGGCCGCCAACATCTCGCTGACCTGCACGTTCAGACCGGGCAAGTTCAGCGCCATGCGGCCGCCAATGGCTTCGCGGCTGGCCTCAAAAACAGTGATCAACCCATGCACCGTGTTGCCGGGCGATGAAACGGGGTGAGACACGCTGGCGTCGACCGGACAGGTGGTGGCCGTGCCTGCCAATGGTTCGCGAATGATGCCGCTGAAAAACGACGATGCCGCGCCATTGGGCTTGCCGGGCCGCACCGCCACGGTCATCAAGCGGGCAGCACGGCCATCGATGTAACCCTTGCGGGTGTAGTCGGCCACCATGTACTCGATCATCAACTTGTGTGTGCCGTAAGAAGTTTGCGGTGTGGGCAAGGTGGTGTCGGTGACCCTCGCTGGCATGGGGTTGGCCGCATCGGGCCCAAAGACCGCAACAGAACTGGCAAACACCAAGCGCGAAACTTGGCCCGAGGCGCGGATGCTGTCCAGCAACAAGCGGCTGCTGTCCACGTTGGAGCGCAAGCCCAGGTCAAAGTCAAGCTCGCATTCACCCGACACCGCCGAGGCCAAATGAAACACGCCATCAAAGCCACTCTTGAACAAGTCGCCTTGCTCCAGCATGGGCCCGGCATGGCCTTTGACACGCGCATCGGCCAGCAAATCGGCCGGGGCAGGGAAGAGGTCGGCAATGACCAACTCTCGGATCTGCTGGCCATTCAGTTGGCCACGTTTTAAAATTTCGCGGGCCAGTCGAGCGCCCAAAAATCCGGCACCGCCGGTGATCAAAACTCGCATCTTGTTGTTCCTTCAATCAATGGTTGTCTTTGGGCACCGCTGCACCGCGCTGGCCGACCAAAAAGTCCATGTCTGCGCCTTCATCGGCTTGCAGCACATGGTCGATGTACAGCTTCCAGTAGCCCGATTGCATGGCCGGTGCTGGCTTTTCCCAAAGTGCCAAGCGCTTGGCCAGTTCTTCGTCACTGATGAGCAACTGCAATTTGCGTTCAGGCACATTCAGCTCAATCAGATCGCCGTTTTTGACCACTGCCAGCGGGCCGCCCGCTGCAGCTTCAGGGGTGGTGTGCAACACCACCGTGCCATAGGCTGTGCCGCTCATGCGTGCATCGCTGATGCGCACCATGTCGGTAATGCCCTTGCGCAACACCTTGGGGGGCAGCGGCATGTTGCCCACCTCGGCCATGCCCGGGTAACCTTTGGGCCCACAGTTTTTCAGCACCAAGATGCAGTTTTCGTCGACATCCAAATTTTCGTCGTCGATGCGTTTGTGGAAATCGTTGCTGTCTTCAAAGACCACAGCGCGTCCGGTGTGCACCATCAGAGCGGGCGTGGCTGCGCTGGGTTTGATGACCGCACCGCGCGGAGCCAAGTTGCCACGCAAGATGGCGATGCCCGCTTTTTCTTTGAAGGGGGCGTCAAATTTTTTGATGACGCGGGGGTCGTAATTGACGGCATTGGCGATGTTCTCGCTCACGGTTTTGCCGCTCACCGTCACAATGTCTTTGTGCAGCAGGTGTTCGATTTCTTTCATCACCACCGGCAGTCCGCCGGCATAGCAAAAATCTTCCATTAGGTGCTCGCCTGAAGGCTGCAAGTTCAAGAGGCAAGGCAGCTCGCTGCCCAGTCGTTCGAAATCGTCCACCGTGAGTTTCAAGCCCAAGCGGCCCGCAATTGCAATCAAATGGATCACAGCGTTGGTCGAGCCACCAATGGCCGCCAGGGTCCGAATGGCGTTTTCAAAAGCTTCGCGGGTCAGCACTTTGCTGATGGTTTGGTCGGTGTGCACCATCTCTACGATGCGGCGCCCCGCATCGCGGGCCAACACATTGCGGCGGCCGTCAACAGCCGGATAGGTGGCATTGCCCGGCAAGCCAATGCCCAGCGCTTCGACCATGCTGGCCATCGTGCTGGCCGTGCCCATGGTCATGCAGTGGCCGTGGCTGCGGTGCATGCAACTCTCGGCTTCAAAAAAGTCTTGAAGTTTCAAGGTGCCGGCACGCACTTGCTCACTCATGCTCCACACGCCGGTGCCCGAGCCCAGTTCTTGGCCGCGCCATTTGCCGTTCAGCATGGGGCCGCCCGAAACACCAATGGTCGGCAAACCCACACTCGACGCGCCCATCAACAAGCTGGGCGTGGTTTTGTCGCAACCCATGAGCAGCACAACGCCATCAATGGGGTTGCCGCGAATGCTTTCTTCCACGTCCATGCTGGCCAAATTTCGGTACAGCATGGCGGTGGGGCGCAAGAGGGTTTCGCCCAAAGACATGACTGGAAATTCGAGCGGGAACCCACCAGCCTCATACACCCCAATCTTGACCTGCTCGGCCAGGGTTCTGAAGTGGGAGTTGCAAGGCGTGAGCTCGCTGAAAGTGTTGCAAATGCCAATGACGGGGCGACCATCAAATTGATCGTGCGGCACCCCTTTGCCTTTGACCCAGCTTCTGTAGGCAAAGCCATCGCGGTCTTGTCGGCCAAACCATTGCTGGCTGCGAAGGTCTTCGGGTTTTTTGCGTGAATTGGAAGTCATGGGCGGGCAGGTGTTAAAGGGGTTTCAAATGGACATCATTCGTATGATGATTGAGAATTTTCAGCCCTCGTGTAAACCTTGTGACATCCGTAAAAACCCTTTGTTGCAGAACTTCAAAAGGCAGGGTTTTCACAGGGTTTTAAGGGCTTCCATTCATCATATGATTGCCAAAAATCGCACCTGCCCATGGTTCAAAATATCCACGCTCACACACTCGAAAAGCTCGGCCAGTCCTTGCTTTCAGGGCGTTATGCCGTGGGGGCCTCGTTGCCGCCTGAGCCTTTGTTGTGCGAAGAGTTGGGCGTCAGCCGTACGGTAATTCGTGAAGCCATCAAGTCCTTGATCGCCAAGGGGTTGTTGGTGACTGGCCCCAAATTGGGCACACGCGTACTCAGCCAAGAGCAATGGAATTGGTTTGACCCCGACGTCATTCGGTGGCAAGCCCATGTCGGCCTCACGCCAGAATTTTTGCGCGATTTGCAAGAGTTGCGCTTGGTGGTCGAGCCAGCGGCAGTGCGCATGGCGGCCGAGAAAGCCACCGATGCGGACATTGCCAAGTTGGAAGACGCTTTCATGGGCATGAAAAACGCCATCGACTTTGGCGGTGATTACGTGGTCCACGATTTGCGTTTTCATCAAGGTTTGTTGCAGGCTTCGCACAACCGCATGCTGGTCAAAATGGGCGAGGCACTGGCGGCTTTGTTGCGCACCAGTTTTGAGTTGTCCACCCGCATCAAAGACGGCCCCCGAAGCTCATTGCCATTGCACCGGGCGGTATTGGATGCGGTCATCGCCCATTCCCCGATCAAAGCCGAAAAGGCACTGATGGTGTTGATCAATGGGGCCAACGATGACATTGAAAAAGTGCTGTCATCGCGCCGTAAATTGCCACGCGTGGCGGGGGCGCCGACCCATCTGAGACGAAAAATGAAAGTGAGTGAGGATGCGACAAGTTATTGATTCGTTTTTTAAGTTACTCGAATTTCTGGTGGTCGTCTGCTTGGTGTCCATGGTCATCATGGTGTTTGGCAACGTGGTGCTGCGCTACGGGTTCAATTCGGGTATTTCCATCTCTGACGAAATGTCGCGCTACTGCTTCATTTGGCTCACCTACATCGGAGCCATGGTGGCGATGCGTGACAAAGGCCATTTGGGGGTGGATACCTTGGTGCGCCGCTTGTCCTTGGGCGGAAAAAAACTCTGCTTCTTCTTGAGCGAACTGTTGATGCTGGGCTGCAACGCTTTGTTCTTTTGGGGCACATGGCAAATGCATGAATTGCAGGTGACCAACATCTCCCCAGTGGTGGGAATTTCCATGATTTGGATTTACGGCATTGGCTATGTCACGGCCAGCGTGATGGCGGTGATGAACCTGAATCAGTTGTTTTTGTTGTTCACTGGGCAACTCAAAGAAGACGATTTGGTGATGGTGGTCGAATCTGAAGACACCGTCGTCTTGGATGAATTGACGCCTGAGAGCAGGGGGCGCGCATGACCATCGCCGTCTTTGTTTTCAGCCTGTTGGGCGCCATGGCCTTGGGCATGCCCATCGCCTACTCCTTGCTGGTGTGCGGTTTGAGCCTCATGGCTTACATGGCCAGCAACGGCATGATCAACGCCTTTGACAGCCAGATCTTGGCGCAGCGTTTTGTCGATGGCGCGGACAACTTCCCTTTGTTGGCTGTGCCTTTCTTTTTGTTGGCTGGTGAGTTCATGAATGCCGGCGGTTTGAGCCGTCGCATTGTGAATCTGGCCATGGCCTGGGTCGGACACTTTCGGGGTGGGCTGGGCTATGTGGCCGTGATGGCCGCCGTCATCATGGCGTCGCTCTCTGGCTCCGCCGTGGCCGACACCGCGGCACTGGCCGCCTTGCTGATTCCGATGATGAAGCGCGCTGGTTACGACGTGGGTCGGTCAGCGGGCTTGATTGCCTCGGGCGGCATCATCGCCCCGGTCATTCCGCCCTCCATCGGCTTCATCATTTTTGGTGTGGCGGCCAACGTGTCGATCACCAAGTTGTTTTTGGCGGGCATCGTTCCTGGCATCTTGATGGGTGTGGCCATTGGTCTGACCTGGTGGTGGGTGGCCAAGCGAGAAAACGTGCAACCCGCTCCCCGCATGAACATGGCCGATCGTCTTAAGGCCACGCGCGAAGGCATCTTGGCCTTGGGCTTGCCGATTTTCATCATTGGCGGCATGAAGTTTGGTGTCTTCACGCCCACCGAGGCGGCCGTGGTTGCCGCGGTGTACAGCTTTGTGGTGGGCGCTTTTGTTTACCGCGAATTGCAATGGTCCAAGCTGTACAGCCTGACACTCACGGCGGGCAAAACCACCGCCGTGATCATGTTCTTGGTGGCCGCGGCCATGGTCAGTGCTTGGCTGATTACGGTGGCCAATATTCCGGCCGAAGTGGCGCGCATGATGGAGCCGTTGATGGGCAACAAGACCTTGCTCATGGTCGTCTTGATGCTGCTGGTGGTGGTGGTGGGCACAGCACTTGACTTTACGCCCACGGTGCTTATTCTTACGCCGGTGCTGATGCCCTTGGTCATCAAGGCGGGCATTGACCCGGTTTATTTCGGCGTGCTGTTCATCATGAACAACGCCATTGGATTGATTACCCCGCCTGTTGGTACGGTACTCAATGTGGTCTGTGGCGTAGCCAAGATCAATATGGACACAGCTTTCAAGGGCGTTCTTCCATTCTTATGGGCGCAATTGGCTGTGTTGGCTTTGTTGGTGGCATTCCCGTCCATCGTCATCATGCCGATGAAGTGGATGTTGAGTTGATTTTTTTAAACCGTGCTTTTCTAAAGGAGACAGTCATGTTGAAACGCAGAAATCTGGTGACCCTGATCGCAGGCACCTTCTTGGTGGCATCCAGCGCCATGGCCCAATTTGCTGACCGCAATATCAAGTTCACCAACGGCGTGAACGAGGACCACCCGGTGGGTCTGGGCGTGAAGAAAATGCAAGAAGTCTTGGCCGCCAAGACAGGCGGAAAAATGAAGATCACGGCCTTCTGGGGTGGCTCAGCTGGCGGCGATTTGCCCGCCACTCAGGCTTTGCGTGCCGGTACCCAAGAAATGGTCTGCACCTCCAGCTCGCCGCTGGTGGGCATCATCAAAGAGCTGGGTGTGTTTGACCTGCCCTTCTTGTTTGCCAACGAAAAAGAAGCAGATGCCGTCTTGGACGGTGCTGCTGGTAAATACTTCAATGCCAAGCTGGAAGCCGCTGGCCTGGTCAACTTGTCCTATTGGGAAAATGGTTTCCGCAACCTCACCAACAGCAAGCGTCCGGTCACCAAGTTGGAAGACTTTGATGGGGTGAAAGTTCGCGTGATGCAGAACAACATCTTCTTGGATACCTTCAAAACTTTGGGCACCAACGCCGTGCCCATGGCTTTTGGTGAAGTCTTCACGGCCTTGGAAACCAAGACCATTGATGGTCAAGAAAATCCCTTCGTGACGATTGAAACTTCCAAGTTCAACGAAGTGCAAAAGTACCTGAGCGTCACACGCCACGCGTACACGCCTTTCTTGGTGCTGTACAGCAAAAAACTCTGGGATCAGCTGAACCCGCAAGAGCAAGCCGTGTTGCGTGAAGCCGCCATGGAAGGCCAAAAAGTGCAGCGTGCAGCTAACCGTGCGCTGAACGAAAAGTCGCTTGCGACCTTGAAGACCAAGGGCATGCAAGTCAACGAAGTGAGTGCGGCTGAGCAAAACCGCATCCGCGCCAAAGTGGCCTCGGTGTATGACAAGCACAAGGACTCAATCGGCCCTGACGCCATCAAGGTGGTGCAAGACGAGTTGAAGAAAGCACGCGGCGGCTAATTGACCGCAGCCAGCCCCACAGCCTCAAGCTGTGGGGCTTTTTTAACGTCAAAAACAGTGTCTTTATGAAAATCACCCAACTTGAAACCATCCGCTTAGACGAGTTTCCCAACATCATTTGGGTGCGCTTGCACACCGATGAAGGATTGACGGGCTTGGGTGAAACTTTCATGGGCGCGCAGGCCGTTGAGGCCTACTTGCACGAATGGGTGGCCCCCAAATTGGTCGGGCAAGACCCCTTGGCCATCGAGTCCCGCATGCGCGATATCACGGGGTATTTGGGCTGGCGTGGCTCTGGCGTGGAGACCCGTGGTAACTCGGCGGTGGACATTGCTTTGTGGGACATTTTTGGCAAGGCAGCGGGTATGCCGGTCTACACCGCGTTGGGAGGCAAAAGCCGTGACGAAATTCGGGTCTACAACACCTGCGCGGGCTACCAGTACATCCGCAGCAATGTGAACCAGACCAGCAGCAACTGGGGCCTTGAGCGAAGCGCCGGGCCTTACGAAGACCTGCAGGGGTTTTTGCACCGTGCCGATGAGGTGGCTGAATCGTTGCTCAGTGAGGGCATCACCGGCATGAAAATTTGGTCATTTGATGTGGCCGCAGAAAAGTCACATGGCCAGTACATCAGCCCCGAAGACCTGAACACGGCTCTCGAGCCATTTCGAAAAATTCGCCGGGCTGTCGGCGACAAGATGGACATCATGGTCGAGTTTCACAGCCTGTGGCGTTTGCCCATGGCGCAAAAGATCTCTCGCGCCTTGCAAGAGTTCGACACGTTTTGGCACGAAGACGCGATTCGCATGGACAGCCTGGATTTGCTCAAGCAATACGCCGTAGATTGCAAGGCCTTGATTTGTGCCAGCGAAACCCTGAGCTACAAATGGGGCTTCAAAGACTACCTGCAAACCGGAGTGGCCGGCGTGGCCATGTTGGATTTGAGTTGGTGTGGTGGCTTGACCGAAGCCCGAAAAATTGCGGCCATGGCCGATGCTTGGCAACTGCCCGTGGCACCGCACGACTGCACAGGGCCCGTGGTGTGGGCCGCTTCAACCCACTTGTCCTTGCATGCGCCCAACGCGCTGATTCAAGAGAGCGTGCGTGCCTTCTACAGTGGTTGGTACAAAGAACTCGTGACCGAGTTGCCGCAAGTCAAGCAGGGGATGATCAGCCTGAACGACAAGCCTGGCTTGGGCCTCGAGTTGCTACCTGATCTGCACAAGCGTGCCGATGCGGTGGTGCGCGTGAGCCGCTGAGATCAGGCGGCCCACTGGGTGTGAAACTTGCCGGGCCGGTCGATGCGCTGGTATTGGTGGGCACCAAAATAATCGCGTTGCGCTTGCAACAGGTTGGCAGGCAAGCGGGCTGACCGGTACGCGTCGTAATAGCTCAGTGCGCTCATGAACGAGGGAATGGCCACGCCTTGCAAGGCGCCTAAAACCACCACCTCGCGCAGCGCTTGTTGGCAACGCGCCATCACGACAGAAAAATGCGGGTCCATCAGCAAGTTGTCCAGATCGGTACTGCGTTCATGGGCATGCCGGATGTCTTCCAGCAAACGCGCCCGAATGATGCAGCCCGCACGCCATACCGCCGCCACTGTGCCCATGGGGAGGTGCCATTGGTGTTCTTGGTCGGCGGCCTTGAGCAAGCTGAAGCCCTGTGCATAAGCGCAAATTTTGGCCGCCAGCAACGCGTGTTGAATTTTTTCGAGCACAGCCGGCCTGTTATTGGCAGGCCGTCCGGTCGGGCCCTTGAGCACTTGTGAGGCTTTGACGCGTTCGCTTTGCAGGGCGCTGATGGTGCGGGCAAACACGGCATTGGCGATCGTGGGGGCCGTGACCCCCAAATCGAGTGCCACTTGGCTGGCCCATTTGCCCGTGCCTTTTTGTTCGGCTGTGTCCAAGATGAGATTCACCAATGCTTCGCCAGACTCGGGGTCGGTGTGCGCCAAGATGTCGGCTGTGATACCCATCAGGTAGCTGCTGAGCTCACCTTGGTTCCATTGTCTGAAGACCGCGCTGATCTCTGTGGGCGTCATGCCCAAGAGTTCATGCATGAGCCAGTAGCCCTCGCAAATCGTTTGCATGTCGGCGTATTCAATGCCGTTGTGCACCATCTTGACAAAGTGGCCCGAGCCGTCGGGTCCCATCCATTCGCAGCAGGGTTTGCCATCGTCGGCTTTTGCCGAAATGGCTTGCAGCATGGGCTTGAGCAAGGGCCAGGCGGCAGCATCGCCTCCCGGCATCAGGGCCGGCCCGCGCAAAGCGCCTTCTTCACCGCCACTCACGCCGGCGCCGACAAACAAGATGCCCGTTCCTTTGAGCGATTGAATGCGCCGTTGGGTGTCGCGGTAGAGCGTGTTGCCGCCGTCCATCACCACATCGCCCGGACTCAACAACGGAGTCAAGTCTGCCAGCACCGCGTCAACGGCAGTGCCGGCCGGCACCATCAGCCAAATGCGTCTCGGAAGTTGTAGGCTCGCCACCAAATCCGCCAGCGAATCGGCCGCTTGGGCCGGCAGGCCTTGTGTGCGCTGGCTGAAGCTCAGCCGTTTGCCTGCATCGAGATCAAATCCAGTGACCGCAAAACCATGGCGAGCCAAATTGAGCGCCAGGTTTTCTCCCATCACGCCCAGGCCAATCAGGCCAATGTCCATCTTCTGCATAGGCGCGACTTATCCCCGACCAACAAAAGGCATATTGGTGGCCATCACGGTGGTGAACAAAATGTTGGCCGACAGCGGCAAGCGCGTCATGGTGAGGAAGGTCTCCACGACGGACGCCATGTCCATGCGGGGTTCGGCTTTGATGGTGCCATCTGCTTGCGGCACGCCCTTGGCCATTTTTTCGGTCATGTCCGAAGCCACGTTGCCAATGTCGATTTGTCCCACCGCGATGCTGAACGCGCGGCCATCCAACGAGGCCGCGCGGGTCAGACCCGAGATGGCGTGTTTGGTGGCGGTGTAGGCAATCGAGCCATAGCGCGGCACATGCGCTGAAATCGAGCCGTTGTTGATGATGCGGCCACCTTGGGGGCTTTGTTCTTGCATCAACTTGAAGGCATGCGAGAGGCAATAAAAAGCCCCGTTCAGGTTCACATCGACCATGCGGCGCCAGTCATCGCCAGAGACATCGCCGGGCAAGGTGGTGGCCAGTGAAATACCGGCGTTGTTGAACAACAAATCGAGACGGCCACACTGGCGGCGCACGTTGTCAAACAGGGCTTTGACTTGGGCTTCGTCGGACACATCGGCCGGCATGACCATGCCATTGGCGGCATTGGCGCCAGCTTTGGCCAAAGTTTCTTGCAGCGCTTCGGTGCGTCGACCCACCAGCACCACTTGCCAGCCTTCATTCAACAAACCCAATGCACAGGCTTGGCCAATGCCGGAGCTGGCACCGGTCACGAGAGCAACTTTTTTCATGAGATTTTTTCCAATGGTCTAGAAACAGGAATTCAGGCCAGCGCTTCTGAAAAGGCGATTTGAACCTTCAAGGATTGGCTCTTGTCGGCCGCCAAGTCAAAGGCTTCCAATGCGCGGTCGACGGGAAGAATACCGGTGATAACGGGCTTGCCATTGATCAGGCCTTCGTTCAAAAACC
>JBJOIR010000044.1:0-18249 GCA_046047055.1 Pseudomonadota bacterium
GCAAGGGCAAGGCCCCTGCGGCCTTGACCTCGCCCAAAGAAAAACTGGTTTGCAGGTCTTTCACATTGGGCAGGTTGAGCAACACGTCGCGCGCAAACTGGCTGAAACTGTTGAGGTCTTTGCTGACCACCTGAAGCTCAAACGTGCCCGTGCCACTGATGTAGTGGCACGAGATGACTTCGGGGATTTTCAGAATCGCTTCTTCCAGCTGCCGCGTCACATCGCCCCGGTTGCGCTCGGCGTCCAAGCGCACAAAAGCGAACACATCCAGCCCCACTTTGGCACGGTTGATCTCAGCGCGATAACCGGTGATCACGCCAGCCACCTCTAACGCCCGCACCCGCCGCCAACACGGCGCCGCGGACAAGCCCACCCGTTGCGCCAACTCGGCGTTGGTCAATCGGCCATCTTTTTGCAATTCATTCAAAATGGCCCAATCAAATTTATCAAGCGTTTCCATAATGAGGTATTTAGAGCAAGATTCTTTCAAATCATAGGGCAAATCCTGTCACATAAAGCAAGCACTTGTCTGCAGGTCCGTCCTACACTGTGCGTTCAATTTCCGCAGCAGGACCGCCCATGAACGCCCCTTTGCCAGAATCGATTCGCCAAGCCTTGGCCACGGTGACACTGGACGACAAATACCGTCTCGATGTGGGGCGCGCCTTCATGAGCGGCGTGCAGGCCTTGGTCAAACTGCCCATGCTGCAGCGACAGCGCGATGCACTGCAAGGCAAAAACACGGCGGGTTTTATCAGCGGCTACCGCGGCTCACCGCTGGGCAGTTACGACCAGTCTTTGTGGAAAGCCAAAGACCACCTGAAGGCACAAAACATCGTCTTCCAACCCGGGGTCAACGAAGAGTTGGCGGCGACCGCGTTGTGGGGAACGCAGCAGTTGGGTTTTGCGCCGCAGGGCAGCAACAAGTTCGATGGCGTGTTTGGCATTTGGTATGGCAAAGGCCCCGGCGTTGACCGTTGCTCAGATGTGTTCAAACACGCCAACATGGCCGGCACCACACCTTGGGGCGGCGTATTGGCGGTGGCCGGTGATGACCACGTGGCCAAAAGCTCGACGGCCGCACACCAAAGCGACCACATCTTCAAGGCATGTGGCTTGCCCGTTTTTTTCCCGTCTACGGTGCAAGACATTCTGGACCAAGGCTTGCACGCCATTGCCATGAGCCGGTTTGCGGGCATTTGGTCGGGCATGAAGACCATCCAAGAGATCGTGGAATCCAGTGCCACCGCGCACATCGACCCAGAGCGTGTGCGCATCGTGTTGCCGGAGTTTGTGATGCCGCCAGGCGGCGTGCACATCCGCTGGCCCGACACCGCGCTGGAGCAAGAAGCGCGGCTGTTCGATTACAAATGGTATGCGGCGTTGGCCTACATCCGAGCCAACAAACTCAACCACAACGTGATTGAAGGCCCGAACGACCGCTTTGGCTTGATCGCCAGCGGCAAGGCCTACAACGACACCCGACAAGCCCTGCTGGACTTGGGGCTGGACGACAACCGTTGTCGCCAATTGGGCATCCGATTGCACAAAGTGGCTGTGGTGTGGCCGCTTGAGGCGCAGTCCACACGCGAATTCGCGACCGGCTTGCGCGAGATTTTGGTGGTCGAAGAAAAACGCCAAATCATCGAATACCAACTCAAAGAAGAGCTGTACAACTGGCGCAACGATGTGCGCCCCAACATCTTGGGCAAATTCGACGAGGCCGATGGTGATGTGTCGGGTGGCGAGTGGTCAGTGCCCAACCCGACCGAGCGCACATTGCTGAGGGCCAACGCCGATTTGACGCCCACCATCATTGCGCGCGCCATTGCCAAACGTCTGAAAAAAATAGGCCTCGATGCCGACACCACCGCGCAAATGGATGCGCATTTGTCGATGCTCGAAGCCAAAGAACAAGCCATGCAAACGCTCACGCTGGGTACCACCAGCGACCGGCAACCGTGGTTCTGCTCGGGCTGTCCGCACAACACCTCCACCAAGGTGCCCGAGGGCTCGCGTGCCATGGCCGGCATTGGTTGCCATTTCATGAGCGTGTGGATGGACCGCAGCACCATCGGCTTCACGCAAATGGGCGGCGAAGGTGTGCCGTGGACAGGGCAGCAACCCTTCAGCAACGAAAACCACGTTTTTGCCAACTTGGGCGATGGCACTTATTTTCACAGCGGCATTTTGGCGATTCGCCAAAGCATTGCCGCTGGCGTGAACATCACCTACAAAGTTTTGTACAACGACGCGGTGGCCATGACCGGCGGCCAACAAGTGGGCGAGCGACCCGAGGGTCACAGCGTGCTGCAAATCGCGATGAGCATGCGGGCCGAAGGCGCCCAGCGCATTGTGGTGGTGACCGACGAGCCCGAAAAATACCAAGGCGTGGCCTTGGCGGAAGGCGTGCGTGTTTTCCACCGCGATGTGTTGGATCAGATTCAACGTGAGATGCGAGAGATCAAGGGCACCACGGTCATCATTTATGACCAAACCTGTGCAACTGAAAAACGCCGTCGCCGCAAACGCGGCACGATGGTGGATCCCGCTGTGCGCGTGATGATCAATGAAGAGGTGTGCGAGGGCTGTGGCGACTGTGGCGTTCAATCGAACTGCCTGTCGGTGGAACCCTTAGAAACCCCGTTGGGCCGCAAGCGCACCATCAACCAAAGCACCTGCAACAAAGACACCAGTTGCTTGAAAGGCTTCTGCCCCAGCTTTGTCACCGTTGAAGGTGGCAACTTCAAGAAAAAAACCAACGCCTCTGGCGCTGGCAACACAACACCGAACCTGGCTGACTTGGGCTTGTTGCCCGAACCGGCCTTGCCAACGCTGCAACAACCTTGGGGCATGGTGGTGGCCGGTGTGGGCGGCACGGGTGTCATCACCATTGGCCAATTGCTGGGCATGGCAGCGCACATGGAAGGCAAAGGCATCGTCACGCAAGACTCTGCGGGTTTGGCGCAAAAGGGCGGCGCCACTTGGAGCCATGTGTTGGTGGCCAACCGGCAAGATGAGATTCGCACCACCCGTGTGAGCATGGCCGCTGCAGACCTGATCATCGGCTGCGACCCGATCGTGAGTGCCTCCAAAGAAACCACCTTGCGCATGCGCGAAGGCCGCACCCATGTGGCGCTCAACAGCAACAGCACACCCACGGCCGCCTTTGTGAAAAACGGTAACTGGCAAAACCCCGCAGAGGCCTGTGTGGCCGCCATCACAGCGCAAGTGGGGATAGCCGGTGTCAGCAGTTTTGATGCCGACACCTTGGCCAAGCAACTCATGGGCGACACGATTTATGTGAACCCCATGATCTTGGGTTTTGCTTGGCAAAAAGGCTGGGTGCCATTGCGCCGCGAATCGCTGGTTCGGGCCATTGAACTCAACGATGTGCAAGTGAGCAACAACTTGGCGGCATTTGAGTGGGGCCGTCATGCCGCCCACCAGCTGGGCGTGTTGATGCAACGCCTGCAACCGGCGCAGGTGATCCAGTTCAAAAAGCGCGACACGCTAGAGGACCTCATCAATGACCGCGTTCGCCGTCTCACTGACTACCAAAACGCGGCCTACGCTGCACGGTATCTGGCCTTTGTTCAGCGTGTTCAGCAAGCCGAAGCCCCCTTGAGCAAGACCGTGCTCAGCGAAACCGTGGCACGTCATTTGTACAAATTGATGGCATACAAAGACGAGTACGAGGTGGCGCGTTTGCACACGCAATCAGATTTTTTAACGCGCATCCAAAACAGCTTTGAAGGCGACTTCAAGGTGCACTACCACTTGGCTCCGCCGCTGCTGGGCAAGCGCAACGCAAAAGGCGAAGGCATCAAACAAAAGTTTGGTCCTTCCGTGCTGCTGGTCTTCAAGCTGTTGGCGCGCATGAAGGGTCTGCGCGGTACCGCATTAGATGTATTAGGCCGAACCGAAGAGCGCCGCACCGAGCGGGCACTGATCGGGGAATACATGCAACACATCGAAAATCACATCGAAAACTTGAACAACGAGACCCACGCCCATGCCCTGCGTGTAGCCCAGGTGCCTGAAACCATCAAAGGATTTGGCCACGTCAAAGAGCGCAACATTCAAGCCGCGCGTGCGCTTTGGAAAAGCTTGCAAACAGGGTGATGGGAAGGTGACATGACCCGGCTCTTGCGGGTCATGGTCGTGTGCACAGGTGGGTGAAAGCACCCACCCCGTTTAACGTGCGTCGGGCAACTCGATCTTCACTTCCAATACTTCAAGGTTGTCCTGGCGCTCCAGGTTAACTTTGATGTCTTCAGGGTTGATCTTGATGTATTTGCTGATGACAGCAACCAACTCGCGTTGCAAATCGGGCAGGTAATCAGGCTCGGCCGCATTGCGACCACTGCGTTCGTGCGCCAAAATAATTTGCAAACGTTCTTTGGCGACGCTGGCAGTTTTCTTCTTTTCGCCCAAGAGGAAAGACAGAAACGACATGGTTCACTTGCCTCCGAAGATGCGTTTGAAGAAACCCGGTTTCACAGCTTCGGTGAAGCGCATGGGTTTGTCTTCACCCAGGAAGCGGTCAATCACATCTTTGTAGGCCTCGGACACGTCGCTTTCCGCCATGTGAATAGCGGGCGTGCCCTGGTTGGAGGCTTGCAAGACGTTGTCGCTTTCAGGAATAACACCCAACAATTTGATGCGCAAGATGTCTTGAATGTCTTGCAGCGACAACATTTGTCCGTCTTCCACCCGGTTGGGGTTGTAACGGGTAATCAAGAGGTGTTCTTTGATGGGCTCGAGTCCTTCGATGGCCCGTTTGGTCTTGCTGCCCAGCATGCCCAAAATGCGGTCTGAGTCACGCACAGAAGACACTTCGGGGTTGGTCACAACCAAAGCTTCATCGGCAAAGTGCATGGCCATCAATGCGCCCGTTTCAATACCGGCAGGCGAGTCACAAACAATGTAATCAAACCCCATGTCGTTCAGGTCGTTCAAGACCTTTTCAACACCCTCTTGGGTCAATGCATCTTTGTCGCGGGTTTGGGATGCTGCCAACACAAACAAGTTTGCGCATTGTTTGTCTTTGATCAGTGCTTGGTGCAAATTGGCCTCACCCTGAATCACGTTGATCAGGTCATACACCACACGGCGTTCGCAGCCCATGATCAAGTCGAGGTTACGCAAGCCAACATCAAAATCGATGACGACCGTCTTGAAGCCCTTGAGCGCCAGACCAGTGGCGAAACTGGCACTGGTGGTGGTTTTACCCACGCCACCTTTACCGGAAGTCACGACGACAATTTTTGCCATGAGATTTTCTTTCTTAGACAGGAGATCAATACAAATTCGCTATTTCAGGACTTGATGGGCAAGACCAACAATTTGTCGCCTTCAGGGCCTGATTGCAAACAGACTTGGGCCGCTTGCCCCAAGACCTCTTTGGGCAAAGCATTTTCGCTGGTTCGGTAGATGCCAGCGATAGAAATCAATTCAGGCTCCATGACCTGCGCAAAGATGCGCGCCTGCGTATTGCCGCGCGCACCTGCAATGGCTTTGCCTCGAAGGCTGGCATAAATATGAATATTGCCATCGGCAATGACTTCAGCACCGGCATTCACCATGGCCAAGACAATCAGATCGCGGCCTTTGGCATACACCTGCTGACCTGAGCGCAATGGTTTATCCACCACCATCGGGCCCTGTGCCACGAGCACAGGAGGTGGCACGGGTGCAGTTTCAGGTGAGGGTTCAGGAGCTGCTGGTTTTGCAGATGCTTGAACAGTCTCAGCCAAGGGCACAGAACGCCGAATGCGAGCGTCACTGGCATCCACCAAGCCCAACCCCTTGGCATGGTTCAATAAAGCGCTCTGAGCACCTTTAATGGCCAAAGGCAATAAACCGTGTTGGCGCAACAAGGGCAACAACGATTCGAGGTCGAGTGTGACGCCATCGCTGTCTGAAGCGATCAAGCTCACATCAATGATGACGGGATCTTGCTCAAAAAAACCTGGGCTTTCGGCCAGCTGCTGCTCCAAGGCCTGAGAAATGGCCTGAATATCCGTCGTTTTGAGCACCAATGCCAGCAGTGACAAATCTGCGCTTTTGATGTCATAACAGTGGGATTGAGGAGATTCTGAGACGATCGCCATGGTGCCATCAGGGGAAGAAAGAACCAAATCTTAACAGTGGCCTTGTTCCTTGTTCTTTCTCTATAGATTTATATCTTTAAATAGGATTAGTAGGTAAGCAAAGCACGAATGTGTGGACAAGCATGTTTTATTGAATGGTGACAACGACTTGAGTCATGGGTGATCGTGTGTGTGGCTGTGCTTTTTAGGTGTCTCGTCAAAATGAACAACTTTGCTGGTCCAGACCAAGCTGTGGATAACCGAGTGCTTGTTCGATTTTTATCCACAGACTTATACAAACAGAAGCGTCAACGGTCGATGAGCCATTGGATGATGCCTTTGGCCACAAAACCCAGCATGCCAAATGCCAAACCCAAAAAAATCACAAAGGTTCCAAATTTTCCGGCTTTGGACTCCCATGCCAATTGCCCAATGATGAACAGCATGTAGAGCATGAAGGCGCCCACACCAACCGTCAGGCCAAACCAGGCGAATTGTTCTTCATTAAAGTCCCACATCACGCATCACCTTGAGCTGAGATGCGTTCTTCTAAATGTGAAACATCCACCAGGTCGCGGTAGGCATGCCAACTGCCATGGCCCAGCATGGGGATGATCAGAACCAAGCCCAGCAAAAGCGAAAAAATGCCCAGCAAGCTGAAACCGATGATCAAAAACGCCCAAAACGTCATCTGAAACGGATGGGTCATGACGCTTTTCCAGCTGGTCAAAACCGCTTGGAGTACCGTGACGCGGCGGTCGAGCAACAAAGGCATCGACACCACAGTGGACGCAAAAACAGGCACTGCCATCATCCCGCCAAGGCCTACCCACAATTCAAACAAGTGGCCTTCTTTGGCCAAGACCACATGCTGTATGAAGTCCACAGGGGTGTGGATGGGGACAGGGGCCAACAAGGTGATGAGCGCCGAAGAGGTGAGAACCCAACCCAGTGCCGCAAGTCCCAACAACAAGCCAAATCGAATCAAACACCAATAGCTGTCCGGCTGATGGCGCAAGCGCAATTGCCAATGCGTCCATGTTTGGACCAGCAACTCAAAATTGACCCCTTCTCCACGCTCCATGGCCCGACTCATGGCGTACAAACTGGTGGCCAAAACAGGCGCGACCACCATGAAGGCCGACAAATAGCCCACCAACAACCAAAACTGATCGTGGGCCAGCAAGGCCATCAATCCACCGATGACAGCCAACACCACGCCATGCAGAAGGCTCAACAAAGGGGCGCGTGCCATGTCTTTAAAACCCAAGACCAACCAGTGCATGGGTTGGTCCAACAAGATGGGCCGTATTGGCGGCAAATAAATACCAGCACGAGATTGGCTGGCCTTGGCAGGAGGGGTTTGTGGCATGTGCAAAGCTTAACCAAGTGCCCGACGCAAGGGCTTGATGTGCATCAATTTTTTTGGGCACAAAAAAGGCCGCAACATGGCGGCCCAGACCCCCAGAAGGGGCGATCAGCTTGAAGTGATCAGTGTTGGCTGTGTTTGTTGTGTCCTTCATGACCCCCGTGCATACCGCCCTTCTTCATGTTGGACATGGCGCGTGCGGTTTCGGTGTCAAAAACCTTCTTTTGCGTGCTGTTCAGTGCGGCGTAAAAGGTTTTGGTCGCATCAACGTGTTTTTTCATCTGCGCATCGCGCTGGGCTTTGTGGGCTTCCATCTGGTCCAAGCGCTCAGGGGTGGTCATCTTTTCCAGAGTGGCTCGATTAGGATGCGCCACCGAAGGAGAAGCCACTTGCATGCTTTGTTCAAATGTGGCCCAGGCCGCCTCTTGTGAAGACTCTAGCTTGAGCTTGCCCTTCAACTCGGCCAAATGCTTGGCGTGGCGTTCGCCCATTTTGGCGTGCATTTTTTCCATGCGGTCAGCTCGGGGAGCGTGGCCTTGGTGTTCTGGCGCTGTTTGAGCCAAGCTCAAGCCAGACAAACTGAGCATCAAGCTGGCAGCAATTAAGGTGCGGGACATCGGTTTCATAAAGTTCATCCTTTCAGTTGTGGGACGAAGACAGTGTCCGACCAGCATGTATCGGCTGTGTGCGGGTTGTGCAGTGTTTTGTAAAGTTGCATGAACGAGACACCAAAAAATGGCGTGGGCAATGCCGTGCCCTGATCGACGTAAGCCCAAAAAACTCAGTGGCTCACGCGATAACCCTCGTCCGCAATGGCTTTGGCCAACGCATCGCGCGGCTGTGTCGAGTCGACTTCAACTTGGTTGCGTGCGCGATCAATCACCACGGTGGCTTGCGCGTCCAATGTCTTCAATGCTTGAGCCACCGCTTTTTCACAATGGCCACAGGTCATGCCTTCAACGGTGAAAATTTGGTTCATGATGGACCCTTTGAACAGTTCTGTAAAAGCGGATCGAAGCATAGTTGAAATCACTGGCCATGCCATGACACAGGTCAAGAACCAACCCCACACTGTTGACATCGGCGTCGGCGGCATGACTTGCGCATCGTGTGTGGCGCGGGTTGAAAAAGCGTTGCTCAAAGTGCCAGGTGTTCGGTTGGCCACCGTCAATTTGGCGACCGAGATGGCGCGCATTGAAGTCACCACGGTTGACACCACAGCAGCGCCGACAGAGGCAAGTCTTCGCCGTGCAATCCGCGATGCGGGCTACGAGCCGCGCGTGAAACAAGCCGCCGAAGACGAGGCGAATGCCCACACTGCTTGGACAGGTTTTGCCCCCGTGGCTTGGGGCTTGGCGCTTTCTACGCCCTTGGTTTTGCCCATGTTGGGCAGCCTGTGGGAGCAGCACTGGATGCTGCCGGCGTGGGCGCAATTTGCGTTGGCCACGCCGGTGCAATTTATTTTGGGCGCACGTTTTTACAAGGCCGGTTGGCATGCGCTCAAGGCGCTCACGGGCAACATGGATTTGCTGGTCTCGCTGGGCACAACCGCCGGTTGGATGTTGTCGGTTTGGCTGTGGTGGTCGGCGCCTGACGGGGCCATGCCGCATTTGTACTTTGAAGGCTCGGCCGTGGTCATCACGTTGGTGTTGCTGGGCAAATGGCTAGAAAGCAGGGCCAAACGCCAAACCACCGAAGCTATCCGCGCGTTGCATGCACTGCGACCCGATCACGCGCACTGGCTCAGCCAAGAGGGCGAAGTCGATGTGCCGGTGGACGAAATACGGGTTGACGATTTGATCGTGGTGCGCCCTGGGGAGCGCTTGCCGTTAGACGGCGATCTTCAAGAAGGTGTCACCCAAGTGGATGAATCGATGTTGACCGGTGAACCCTTGCCCGTGAACAAAAGCGCGGGTGCACGGCTCACCGGTGGCTCGATCAATGGCGAAGGCCGCGTCGTGATGCGCGTGACGGCGGTAGGCCATGAAACGGTGCTCTCACACATCATTCGTTTGGTTGAAGATGCGCAAGCGGCCAAAGCGCCCATTCAACGCTTGGTGGACAAGGTGGCAGAAGTGTTTGTGCCCGTGGTGCTGTTGCTGGCATTGCTGACGTGGGTGGGCTGGCTTTGGGCCGGCGCGCATTTTGAAACAGCGCTGATCCACGCGGTGGCCGTGTTGGTGATTGCCTGTCCTTGTGCGCTGGGTTTGGCCACGCCCGTGGCCATCATGGCGGGCACCGGGGTGGCGGCCAAACACGGCATCTTGATCAAAGACGCACAAGCGCTGGAGATGGCGCACCGTGTGCAAACCGTGGCCTTTGACAAAACGGGCACCCTCACCGTGGGGCAACCGCGTCTGAATGCGCATGTGCCTGCACCGGGTCAAAACGAAAAACAAACGCTGGCCTGGGCCGCCAGTGTGCAAAGCGGCAGTGAGCACCCCTTGGCTTTGGCGGTTACGGCAGCGGCCAAAGCCCAAGGCTTGGACCTTGAAACGGTGCTGAACATGCGCGCTGTGCCGGGCAAAGGCGTGCAGGCCAGCGTCGGTGGACGGCAGTTGTTGCTGGGCAGTTTGCCGTGGTTGCAACAAGAAGGCATGGACGCGCAGTTGTGGGCCGCTGATTTACCGGCACTGCAAGCACAAGGGCTCAGTGTGTCGGCATTGGCCGAGCGCACGCCGCAGGGCGTGCAAGGCTTGTTGCTGATGGCGTTTGGTGACGAGCCCAAACCCGGCGCGGCGCAAGCCTTGGCCGATTTGCGCGCACGCGGCTTGAAGCTGGTGATGATCTCCGGCGACAACCGTTCTGCCGCAGAGGCCATGGCGCGGCGCTTGGGTTTGCGTCCCGAAAATGGTGAGGTCTTGGCAGAGGTGTTGCCCGGCGACAAGGTCGCAGCCGTGCAGCAATTGCGTGCCGAGGGGCGGGTCGTGGCCATGGTCGGTGATGGCGTGAACGACGCACCCGCTTTGGCCGCGGCTGATGTGGGCATGGCCATGGGCAACGGCACCGATGTGGCCATGCATGCCGCAGGCATCACCCTCATGCGCGGCGAAGTGGCCTTGGTCGCCGCGGCGCTCGACATCTCGGCGCGCAGTGTGGCCAAGATTCGGCAAAACTTGTTTTGGGCCTTTGCCTACAACGTGGCCGGCATTCCTTTGGCGGCGTTGGGCTACCTGAACCCCATGGTGGCCGGCGCCGCCATGGCCCTCAGCTCGGTCAGCGTGATGGCCAACGCCTTGCTGCTCAAGCGATGGAAGCCTTGATTGGGGTTTGTTCCTTGGGCCACAGCATGCAGGCTTACAGCGCGTAACCGGGGCTTTCTCTTTGTAACTTGCGCAGCAGTGAAGGCCACACAAAAGCCCCACCTAAGCCGCCAGTTTGCACCCGCGAAGCATGCGCGACGCCGTCCAAAATAGCAGGGTTAACTGCCGTGAGCGCCTCCGCCCCAGACTGACCGGCCAACGCGTCCACTTGTATGCGACAGGTGTTTTCAAAGGTGTACATCGCTAAAAAAGCATCGGCGATGGTTTTGCCCACGGTCAACAGTCCATGGTTGCGCAGCATTAAAAAATTCGCATTGCCCAAGTCCACTTGCAGTCGTGCTTTTTCATCATCGCGAATCGCCACCCCTTCGTAGCCGTGGTACGCCAAGGAAGCCAACACAAAGGTGCTTTGCTGGCTGATGGGCAGCACCCCGTGGGCTTGTGCGCTCACGGCCACGCCCGCCCTTGTGTGGGTGTGCAGCACGCAACCCGCATCGGGCCGCGCTTCGTGCACCGCACTGTGGATGACAAACCCTGCAGGGTTCACCGCAAACGGGCTGTCCAGCAGTTTGTTGCACTGCATGTCCACTTTGACCAAACTGGACGCCGTGATTTCATCGAACATCAAGCCGTAGGGATTGATCAAAAAATGGTGCGCGTCACCGGCCACCGAGGCAGGCAACTTGGCGCTGATGTGGGTGAACACCAAGTCGCTCCAGCCATACAAGGCCACCAAGCGGTAGCAGGCGGCCAAGTCCAGACGCAGTTGCCATTCGTCAGGATGAACGTAGTCTTTCAAGGAGGGGTTTTCTAACGCCATGGCAGATCTCCGGGACACTTAAAAATGCCAGCATAGCGACAGGCGATACCTGCCCATGACCTGTTCGCGACTTCAAGTGCCTGGCTGTGTCGTCACCTCGAGGTGCATCAAATACCTGCGCGCAAACAGCCCCCCATCGTCGGTGGGCCCGCACATCTCGACGGAGGCTTGTAATTGCCGACAAACCGCTGGCCGTTCGGGGTGGCCAAAAATTTTGCAGCGCAGTTGTTCGTCGAGTTGGATGCACGGCACGCCTGCAGGTTTGCCATGAGGCATGCCCGGAATGGCCGACGAAATAGACGGTGCGGTGCAACAGGCGGCACAACCCGGCCGACACGCCAAAACGGGTGACGTCTTCATCGGGGCCAAAGCGCCCAAAGTTGCAAACCTTGTTTCATGCGGCCGGCCATTTCGCCCGCCGCAAAGCCCGAGCCGGCGTAGTAATCGGCGCGCACCGCCCCCACGATGGCGCTGCCCGTGTCCTGGGCCAGCACCAATCGGTCGAGCGAGGTTTGCGGCCCCGTGGATTTCAACCAGACCGGTGTGCCATAGGGAATGCTGGCGCGGTCCACCGCAATCGAGCGCTCAGCGGTCAGCGGAACCCCTTGCGCGCCTTTGGGGCCAGGGGGCACTTCGCCTACGGGCAGCGCTTCTTCTTTGAAAAACACCACGCGCGGGTTTTGCCACAACAACTCGTTCACACGCGAGGGGTTGCGCTCAAGCCAATTTTTGATGCCAGGCCAAGACGCGTCGCGCACCGCTTTTTGGTCCAGCAGCCACCGACCAATGCTTTTGTAGGGTTGATCGTTGGTGCCTGCAAAGGCCAGGCGTACCAAGCGCTGTCGGCCATCGGGCTCGGTCACATTCATCAAACCCGAGCCTTGAATGTGCAGCACCATCGCATCAACCGGGTCGGCCAAATAGACCAGCTCTTTGCCACGCAATGCGGCCCGTGCAGCGGGAACGGTCTCCATCTCTTGTCGGGTGAACCAAGGCTTGCGTTGGTTCAGGTCGGCGGGTGGCGCGTACAACGGCACCTGAAAGCCGGGACGGGCTTGTCGCGTGGCGTTGAGTACCGGTTCGTAATACGCCGTTAAAAGGCCCTCGGCTTGCTGTTCGTGCGACTCGACCCGGTAGGCTTGCAGCTTGTCGCGAACCCATTGTCTTTGCGTGGCCACGGGGGCTTGGGCCAGTTGCCGGATCTCGGGACACAGACGGCTCCAAGGTGGGCTGGGCCGGGTGCAACTTTGCAGCCAAGCCGGCCAAGCTTCGTTCAGGGCATCGGTTTCAAGGCCGGGCAGATCTGACCAAGGCACGGGCACCCAGCGGCTTTTGGCCTGCATGATCACGGGCGGCAAAGGTGGCGCCGCGGTTGCGGGCGCGGCTTGGGGTGCAGAAGGGCTGTCTGCGGCAGGTTCTTCTACGATGGGGGCCACCGAACAACCGACCAAGCTGCCTACAATCGCGGCCAATGCCCAGCACAAACGCAAGCGGGTGATCAAAAGAAACGGAACGTGGGTCATGGTTCTTATTTTGCTGGAAGCCTTGTTGGCGCTGCTGCTGTTCGTGGTGATTGTGTGGTGGACCATGTTTTCTGGTCGGAACAAAGGCGAATTGCCCCCTGTCGATGCCAGCGATCCCGACGACAAAAAACCGTGATCGGGCTTTGGTTGCTTCAGTCTAAAAGCGTGCCGGCACCTTCAAAGCGTTGCGCGTAGTAGCGGTTGTTCAGAAAGTCCATGCGCACGCCTGTTCGAGGGTTGCTGGCATGCACGAACCGCCCTTCGCCGACATAAATACCCACATGCGAATGGCGCGGGCCCAAGGTGTTGAAAAAGACCAGGTCGCCGGGCTTGAGCTGTGTCCGGTCAATCGGCTTGGCGTTTTGGCCCAAATCAGCGGCACTGCCTTTGATCGGCAAATTCGCGGCCTGCTGGTAAACATGAGACACCAGCCCCGAGCAGTCAAATCCGGTAGCGGGGCCACGGCCGCCCTTGGTGTAGGGCGTGTCCAACAAGGACATCGCAAACAAAGCCAAGTCGTTGCGTTTGGGATGGTAGGGCCCGCTGGCATGCGGCGCTGAAGCTGATGTGGATGATGGTGCAGAGGATGGCGCAGTGGTCGATGAGGGGTTGGCTGTGGTGCTCTGTTTGGGCGCCACCGTGCAGCCAGCAAAGACAGTGCACAGCCCCACAACCAACAGGCGCGTAGCCCAAGTCGAGCGCCATGCCGGCGGTTGTTTGCTGCGGCTCATGTGAGGTTTCTCACCAAGTTGGCCAACTCCACCGCAGACTTCACTTCCATTTTGTCGAACACTCTGGCGCGGTGCACTTCGACCGTGCGCACACTGATCTCGAGTTGGTCCGCAATCAGCTTGTTGGGCAGGCCCTCCAGCACCAGCCGCATCACATCGCGTTCGCGCTCGGTCAATTCGCCCAAGCGTGATTGCAAGAAGTTTTGTTGCGTGCGCGCCTTCAAACGCTCGTGTGACAACAGCAGCGCTTGCTCGACACGATCGACCAGTGCATTGTCTGAAAAAGGCTTCTCACAAAAATCAAAAGCCCCCCGTTTGACGCTGTCCACGGCGGTGGGGACATCGGCATGGCCAGTCAAGAAAATCACGGGCCAAGCTTGTGCAATGCCGTTGGCGAGCAGCTGCTCAAAGAGCGCCAACCCGCTCATGCCCGGCATGCGCACGTCCAACAAAATGCACCCGGCTTGCTGCGGCAGTGCCGCGGCATGGGGCTCTTTGGCGGCCACTTGCAACATGTGCAAAAAAGCTTCGGCGCTGTCGAAAGACTCGCTCAGCAAGCGCCGCGTGCGCAACAACCAGGCCATGCCTTCACGCACAACAATGTCGTCGTCAACGATGTAGACCGTGCTGTCAAAGGATGTTTGCATCGGTTAATTTTAGGTGGAGGCCACGGCATGTGCAGCAGACACAGCGGGCAAGGTGAAGCGGAACACCGTGCCTTTGGGCGCATGCGGCTCAAACGTCAGATGGCCGCCATGTTGCTCCACCACCGTCCGGCACAGGCTCAAGCCCAAGCCCATGCCTTCGGCCTTGGTGGTGAAAAAGGGGTTGAACAGTTGCGCCTCAACATCGGCCCCAATGCCTGCGCCGATATCGGTCACCGCAAACTCAACCCAAGCATTGCCCGGATGCGACGGTGCGTTTTTGACCTGCAACACCAGCACCCGATCGCGGCATTCGGGCAAGTCCATCGCTTGCATGCCATTGCGCGCCAAATTCAACAAGACTTGCTCGACCATGGTGCGGTCACACCAAACTTGGGGCAAGCGAGGCTCAATGCGGGTGTGCACGCGCACATTCAATTTGCGCGCTTGCAAGCTCACCAAGGGCGAGATGGCGTCGAGCAAGGTGTGCGGCGCCACCGCTTCGCGCGCCTGTTCGCGCCGACGCACGAAGTCGTGCACGCTGTTGATGACCCGCCCGGCCCGCTCGGCTTGCTCTGCAATGCGGCGCAGCGCCATGTGCACATCGTCCACGCTTTGTGCCACGGTGTGCGGGTCTTTCAGCAAATTCAGAGAGCCATTGGCATAGCTCGAAATGGCGGCCAACGGTTGGTTCAATTCGTGACTGAGCAAAGACGCCATTTCACCCACCGTGGCCAAACGCGCGGTGGCCTGCAGCCGCTCTTGGCTGGCACGCGACAATTCTTCGATGCGCCGTTGTTCGCTGATGTCAATCACGGCCCCCATCCAGCCCGTTTGCTCGCCGCGCACGCTGATCAAGGGCGCCTCAATGATCAGCACCGGAAAGCGTGTGCCATCTTTTCGCATGAAGACCGACTCAAAGCCCTCGCGTGGCGGCGCATTGCCAGCCAGCCGAATGGCTTGGCGTTGCTGGTATTCGTCCACCATTTCGGGGGGCCAGTAAGGCATGGACGTGTTTTGGCCGATCAGCGATTCGGCCTCCCAGCCCACCATCTGACAAAACGCCGGGTTGACGTAGGTGATGTTGCCCTTGAGGTCGCGTGCCCTTAAGCCGGTGACCAGCGAGTCCTCCATTGCTTTGCGAAATGCCAGCGCGTCGGCCAGATCGCGTTCGGCTTTTTGTCGTCGACGCGCGTCTTTGGTCAGCAACACCATCACCGTGATCAAGGCAATCGACATGCCGGTGACCAATGCCGTCAAGACATTGGGAAACAGATCCGGTTCGCCGCGCCGGCCATCCATGCGCAGCAGCAAGGTATTGCCCGGCAAATCCACCAGTTGTTGTGTGGTGAACACGCGACGCTCGCGGCGTTGTGTGCCGGCAATGGCGAGCCGGGTGCCGTCGGGCTCAATGAAGGACAGCTCGTTGCGCCGTCCAAAGGTGTTGCCCAAACGCTCGGTCAACAACTCTTGCAGGCTGTACGTGACCACGGTGAACCCCATCAGTGCACCGGCTTGCGTTAAGGGCAGGCACAGCTCCATCACCTCCATGCCCAGGCCATCGGCTTGGGGCAAAAAATAGGTGCTCGAATACGCCGGGCCATTCAAGCGACGGGCGCGTTGGCAGGCTTGCGAGGCTTCGTTCAAAACTTCAGGTCGGCCAATGCGCTCAAAGGCAGGTGCGCGCAACGGCGAATCGGCAGACGCCACCAGGCGCCAATCTTGGGTGCGCCACTCCATGCGCAGCCAATCGCGGTTGTTGCGCAACAAGTCCAGCGCTTCGGTTGGCCATGTTTGCGATGAGAGATGGTTGGACTGCAAGGCTTGCAAAGCCTGTACGTGTCGGGACAAGCTGTTGCGCAAATCACTCACGGCATTGGCCGTGTCGCGCTCCAATTCGGCTTGCACTTGGCTGGCTTCGTAGCGTCCGGCCAGCCACACCAACGTGACCAACACGGCCAACACCAGCGCGATCAAGGCCGCCCACAAAGAGCGTCTGCCCGAGCCCCAAGGCAAGACCTCGTCAACCTTTGAGCGCCAATGGGTCCGCCAATGGGACCACCATTGCGTCCGCCACTTTTGCCATGCGGCAGCGATGCTGGAAGCAGCCAGTGGCGTCATGGCATTTCGGTGCGGGGTGGTGTGCTTGGGGGCGCCGCTTTGGTGTCCGCGTTGTTGTTGCTGACTTTGGTCACGCGGGGGTCGGCCCAACTGCCGTCAATGTAGAACTCTTGGGCGGTGGCTTTGGCCAGTGGGTTTTGTAAAAAAAGCTGTGTCAAAAATGCGGTCAAGCCCACCACCGGGTTGACCGCAATGCCCGCGACCAGTGAGGCCGTTCCAGCGTCCAAGGCCGGCAAGATGAGCACCCGCAGTTTTTGCGTTTCACGCGCAATGTCGGCCGACCCATCGAGCTGCACCATGGCATTGACACCCTTGATTTGCATATTGCGGGTGACGGCAATGCCTTGTGCGATGGTGACGTCGCCGCGCACCGAGTCAAACGCAAAGCCTTCGTAGAACACATCCCTGAAGTCCAGCAGCAGTCGGCGTGGCAAGGCTTGCAGGCTCAGCACGCCCAGCAATTTGGCGGCGCCGGCATCGGCCTTCAGGAATTGGCCGCGGCCCATTTTGACGACAAATTGTCCGGCCATGGTGGGGTAGTGCAAGGCCAATGGCGAGCCTTGCCAGCTGATGGCGCCTTCCAGTTGGCCGGTGCCACCGCGCAAGGCATCGGGTGTGCCCAAGCGCTTCAACAAGGCGCCGGCATCGGACACGTCCAATTTGAAATTCATCTCCGTTTTGCGTTGCTGTCCGCCGTCGGTTGCCGTGAGCCAGCGGCCGGTGCTTTTGAAGCTGGCTTCGGGCACGATGATGTTGAACTTGTTCAATTGCCACTCGGGTGCGGCCTTGCCGCGAGACCTTTGCGGTTCTGGGTTGACGGCTTCGATTTCAACGCGGCCCAGCTTTTTGCCACGCAACTCCAGCTGCTCCACCACGATGTCGAGCGAGGGCAAATTGGCTGGCGGGGCTTCGAGCAAACCCTCCACCTCGACCACGCTGGACGGCGGCAAGTTCAGCCGCGTCAGTCGGGCATAAAGGTGCGCCAATTGCTCACCGCTGGGCTGGCGATAAACCACTTGGCCATTGAGTTCGCGTGCGTCCACTGTGGCCCGCCAGGTGGTGCCTTCGCGCACGCCGTTGGCCACGACTTGGTTCAAGGTGCGGCCGTCGGCCGAAATGGCGCCCGCTTGCAAGGCAATGCGGGCGGGCATGTAAGACATCCAAGGGTTTGTGGCGGCTTTGTCAGCGCTGCCCACTTGGGCCGGCAAGATGCTCTCCCACTCATCGACATTTAAGCGGTTCACCACCACAGAGGCGCTCACGCCTGCGCTGGGCATGGCCGGGGCTTGCGCCGCCGGTTGGCCCAAGGTCATCGTGCCGCGCAACACCACGGGGTCTGTGCCAGCAACATCGCGCACAAAGTTGGCCGAGGCAATGGGCCCCCAGTCGATCAGCAGTTGATCGCGCAGAGCGCCGCCCGTGCTTTGCACTCGGCTGCGCACCGAAATGGGCGCGCTGCTGGTGGCCGATTTGCCCAAGGGCGCTGGCAAATTCAGGGCAAGCCCTTCGAGCGAGCTGTCGAGCGTGATTTCGGGTTTGCCTTGGCGCCAACCCAGTTGGGCGCTGTAGCCGGTGCTGCCCGTCGCTTGCATCGCCCATTCGTTGAGGGGCGAGAGCTCTTTCGCGCTGCGCAGGGCCTCGGCCGTCACGCGCCCTTGGGCGCGCAATTGCAAGGTGCTGTCG
>JBJOIR010000045.1:0-18196 GCA_046047055.1 Pseudomonadota bacterium
GCGAGGGGCATAGGGCAAGGGCGTGATGGGCAAAGCGTCGAGCACTTTGCCCACAGCGGCCGCCCTCAGGGCAAAACGCCCTTGGCCGATTTCAAAAAGTACGAGCTCCATCGTTCCTGTCCGGTTCGTGTTCAGATCTTGAACTTGTCGATTTCAAGGCGCGTCGAGTCGGCAACCTTGGACAATTCGATCATACTGGCCGCCAATTCTTCGGACGCAGCAGAGTTGCTGTGGGCGATTTGGTCCAGACTTTGAACGTTGCTGTTGATTTCTTGCATCATGCTGGTCTGCTCTTCGACCGCAGCCGAAATGCGTTGCAACATGCCATCGGTTTGGGTCGAGCTCTTGACGATCCGCTCCATGTCCATGCTGACCTCTTGCACCGCCACCACGGCTTGCTTGGCTTGCGCCACGGCCAGCTGAATCAGCTGGGTGATTTCTTTGGTGCTGTCGGCGCTGCTGGCGGCCAGCTTGCCCACTTCGTCGGCCACGACGGCAAAGCCTTTGCCGTGCTCACCGGCACGTGCGGCTTCGATAGCGGCGTTGAGCGACAACAGGTTGGTTTTGTTGGCGATCTTCTCGATCACGTCAGTAATCTTGTTGATTTTTTCTGAGCTGCTGGCGATGCCGTTCACCACATCCACCATCAAAGCCATCTTGCTTTGGCCATCGCGCACGATGGCAGCCGACTCTTGTGCCTGACGGCTGGCCGAGTCGGTGCTGGTCGAAATGTCGCTGACCGCACTCACGGTCTGGCGAATGGCGGTGACCATTTGGCCAATGTATTGGGTCTGGCTTTGCGCGCCGTCGGCCAACTGGCCAATGGCTGTCGAGGTGTCGCTGGCGGCACCGGCCACTTGTTGGGCGTTTTCGCCAATGCTGCCCATGGAGGTGGCCAACGAGTCGAGCGAGCGGTTGATGTCGCTCTTGAGTTTTTCGAGGCTGCCACGGCCTTCGGCGTGCACACGGCGGCTCAAGTCGCCACGCGCCACAGAGTCCATCACCTTGACCACATCGCTCAGCAACAGATCGAGGGCTTCGGTGGCTTGTTGGGCATTGACCAAAATTTCGCGGTACTGGCCTTTCTCGCCATTGGTCGAGAAACGCAGGGTGAAATCGCCGTTCGCCAATGCCACCATGAGCTTGGTCACGTTGCCCACGGTGTTGGCCACTTTTTCTTGCGCATCGGCAATCTTGATCAGCACTTGCGGGTACAAGCCGCGCAGGCCGGCCGTTTGGGGTTGACGGCCGAAGTGGCCTTCGCCCATGCGGCTGATCACGGTCAGGGACTCGCGGAACACGGCTTCCACTTGGTCCAACACCTCGTTGGTGCGGTAAGCCGAGTTGACCAAACGGCCCGACGCTGGAATGCCGTTGATGCGCGGCTCCAAAATGCCTTTGCTGGCGCCTTCCAGCACTTCGTCCATGCGCTTGAGCAACTTGTTTTCAGTGCTCAGGCCGCGCAACGTCATGACCGCAACCAACAAAGTGATCACCAGCGCAGCCACAGACCAAGAGGCACCTTGGGTTTGCACCACTTCATACACGGCGCCTGCCAGCGCAATGAAAGCCAGCAGCCACAAACCAGCGGCAGGGCCGATCTCAAGCCGACTGAAGCTGAAGAATGAATTCTTCATAGCTGATCCCCTTTTCGGTCAATAAGTCATTCAAGTAACGGGTCGAAGCGGCTATCGCTTCTTTGCTGCCAGCATCGGCCTCGATCTTGATCAAGCGTTTGTACAGGTCGGTAATGAACCGAATGGCATTGGCGTTGGGCTTGCGGCGCACCGAGTAATAGCCCACCACTTTGCCGGCGTCGTCAAATGACGGTGTCACGTTGGCCAGCACCCAGTAGTAGCTGCCATCGGCGCAAATGTTCTTCACATAAGCAAAGATCTCGCGGCCCGCTTCCACCTCGCTCCAGAGCAATTTAAAAATCGCCCGAGGCATGTCAGGGTGACGGATGACGTTGTGTTGCTTGCCAATCAGAAAGGACTCTTCGAAGCCCGAAAACTCCATAAAAATCCGGTTGGCATAAGTGATCCGACCTTTGAGGTCGGTCTTGGAGACGATGAAATCATCGTCTCTCATCACGATTTCGTTCTCTTTAGGAACAATGTGTTGACGGGCCACGGCTAGCCTCCTGATGAATGAACAATGGCCAACCGCAAGAGCGGCCGAACATCAACCTGAACAACAAACACAGGGGTCATGCACGTCATATGCGCCCCTCAACAAAAAACGTTTCCACCTGGCCCAAGCTCTTGACCTCGATGTGGCCACGCGACTCCAAGTTGTATTTGCCCGCGAGCAAGCCAGCGGTGTCGGCCGAGACATGCACCTTGCCGGGCATGCCGGTCGACTCCATGCGGCTGGCCACGTTGACCGTGTCGCCCCACAGGTCGTAGGTGAACTTGCGAATACCAATCACACCCGCCACGATCGGCCCGCTGTGCACGCCAATGCGCATTTGCAAGGCGCCACCGGTGCGCTCGTGCAATTCTTCGAGTGCGGTGCACATGTCCAATGCAGCCGCCACAACCCGCTCGGCGTGGTCTTGGCTGGGTTCGGGCACACCGCCTGCCAACATGTAGCAGTCGCCAATGGTTTTGATCTTTTCCAGACCATGTTTTTCGGTGATCAGGTCAAAGCGCGAGAACAAATCGCCCAGCACCGCCACCAATTCGCTCGCGGTCATGGTGCGGCTCATTTTGGTGAAGCCCACCATGTCGGCAAACAGCACGCTGACACTCGGATACGCATCCGCAATTTGGTCCTCGCCCGCCTTCAGTCGCTGGGCAATCTTGCGCGGCAAGATGTTCAGCAGCAGCTGTTCGGTCTTGGCCTGCTCTTGGCTCAGGGCTTCGTGCTGACGCTTGATCTGGCGCATGCGCAAAACCTCTTGGTCGCGCAGTTGCTTTTTGTCGATCGAGGTGTTCACCCGGGCTTTCAACAACACCGGGTTAAAAGGTTTCGGCAGGTAATCTTCGGCGCCCAACTCAATGCAACGCACCGCGTCGTCAATGCCGGTGCCGCCGGAGATCACGATCACTGGGGGCCAAGGGTGGTGAGGCGAATCGCGCAGCACCTGCAACACTTCCATGCCGTTCATTTCGGGCATTTCCATGTCCAAAAGCATCAGGTCAAAGTGCTCGCGCACCAACATCTCAATGGCTTCGCGGCCATGGTTGGCTTCGACGATGTACTGCAGGCCAATGGACTCGAGCGAACGGCGCAAACCCATGCGGATGAGACGGCTGTCGTCCACCAGCAAGACCTTGGCTTTTTCAAAACCCGGACGGTCAACCGCCGGGGCGTCCAGTTCAGAGCCCGCTGCCTTGGTCAGGGTCGAGAGTGCTTCTGCTTTCATGCGCGAATCAGGGTGTCAAGTTTCAACACCATCAAGCCGCCGGCAAGAGTTCTTTGACTTTTTCAATCAATTGCTTGGCCGTGAAGGGCTTGGTCAAGCTGGCGTTGGCACCCGACATGAGGGCCGAATCCAAGCCAAAACGGGCGCTGACCACCCGGCTGCCGCCTGAAATGGTCAAAATTGGGATATCAGGGAACGACTCGCGCAAACGGCTGACCAAGTCCACACCGTCCATGTTGGGCATCACCACGTCTGAAATCACCATGTCAACGTTGTTGACCGCGAACTGAGAAAGGGCCTCTTCGCCATCACGCGCCTCAATGACGGTGTAGTCCGACATTTCCAAAATTTCACGGACGCCTTCCCGCAGCAAATCCTCGTCGTCCACCAACAAAATCGTTGTCATGCTTAATTTCTCCTGAATCTTTCAGTTATATCAAAAATTTTAAGAAATAATCCAAAATCAATGTAATTATTAAGCCTTGCAATGCTTTTGCTGTCCAGCGTGAGAACCCGTTTCACCTGGGCGACCCCTTTTGGTCTTTTTTGAACGCAGATCCGCCACATGCCAATGACTTCCCCTCCCTCCATGAAGGTCCTGATTCGGACGCTGGCCTTGAGCTTGTTGGTGGCCTGCTTGGGCATGGGCTTGCTGTACACCCAGCAACAACTGGCTTTTGGCGAAAAAAGCGAGGAAACCCAGCAGCACCGCATGGCCAGTTTGCAAAACCTGCATGCCATGGAGGCCATGCTGAGAGACATTCAGGCTGAATTGGCCGTGGCCAAACCCGAAACCGTGCATGTCGCCAAGTGGCGCCAACAATGGGATTACGTGAACCAACAGGTGCAGGCCCTGAATGCCGACAACGGGGTGCGCCAGCACCCCACCCCGGCCACCCCGGCTTTTGTCAAAGCCATGAACGACTGGCAACAGGCCACCACCCCGAGCCTGGCCCTGCTGCAAAAGCAAACCGTGCTCGACATGGGCCAGATTCAGAGCCTGCAGCAAACTCACAAAGAATGGGGCGAACACCTCTCGGCCCAATCGCACCTGTTGTTTGACGCCTTGGTGGAAGCCCAAGACCCCCCAAAAATCAAAGGAAGCGCCTGGATCTTGGCCGGCAGTCTGGCCGCACTGGCCTTTGCCTTCTGGAACTTGGCCATGATCGTGCGCCTGTTGCGCCGCCAAGTGGGTGCCGAGCCACGCAAGTTGGTGGCCGTGACCCGCGACATCGTGGCAGGCAACCTGACCCCCCAACTGAGCTTGAAACCCTCCGGCCAAGGCAGTGTGGCGGACAACATTGGGGTCATTTTGGAAAACCTGCGGGCCAACCAAACCCTGAACCAACAACGCCTGTGGCTGGACAAAGGTTTGGCGCTGATCAACGACACCGTGCGCAACGAGTACAGCATTGGCGATTTGGCCGAGCACATCTCGCAAAATCTGAGCACCTACCTCGACCTCGAGTCTTGCGCCCTCTACCTGTACAGCTTTGGGGTGGAAGACGACTCGATGATCCAGCGCAAGGCGTTGCGTTTGTCAGGCTTTTTTGCGCGAGACAAATCCACCCCGCCGGCCCGTTTGCCCAGCGGCCTGAAAGAGCTGCAACTGGCCGCGAACAGCCACCGCTTGCTCAAAAACAGCGACCTGCCCCAAGATCTGCTGGCGGCGCTGCGGGTCAAAGAGCACGACCATGCCGCCCATTTCTTGCTGATCCCCTTGCAGTTTGAAAACGAGATTCGCGGCACCGTGGTGATGAAGTCGAAATACCAGCTGCCCGCACAAATTGGCGACCTGATGGTGCCCGGCTCAGCGGCCATTGGGGTGGCGGTGGAGTCTGCGCTGAACCGCGAGACCTTGATGGCCTCGCTGATGGATGCCCAGCGCCTGACCAACCAACTGCAGTCGAACCACGAAAAATTGCAGAACAGCCAGGCCGCGCTGCAACAGCAAATTCACTACGTCAACGACATCTTGTCGTCCATGCAAAGTGGCTTGGTCATCGTCGACCAACAAGGCAAGATTCAAGACGTCAACCAGACCTTGCTGAAGATGACCGGCATGAGCCGCGAGAGCTTGCTCAACCAGCACTCAAGTGTGCTGTTTGAAGAAGACAACGAGACGCTGGACTCGATCTTGCAAGGCTTTGGACAGATGCTGTCGCGTCTGGATGTGCAAGACCACCAGGCCTATCTGAACGTGCTTGAGCACAGTTTGCTGGGCTGCTTGTTGGTGGACATGCATGGCCACGTGATCGTGACCAACAACCGGGCCACCCAAATTTTGGGCTTCTCGCTGGCCGAGATGGACAGCATGCCGCTCAGCCAATTGGTGCCCACGCGCTTTCGCTCGCGCCATGCCGAGTGGGTCAAAAGCTCGCAGGCCGATGCCAATTTGCACACCCCGGGCGCGGGCCGCACCATTCCGGTGTTGACCAAAGACGGGCAAGAAATCACTGTCGAGATCAGCCTGATCAACCACCAATACCAAGGCCAAACGGTGACCTTGGCCTTGCTGCGCCAAGAGCACGATTTGCCTTGGGCCGTGATCAACTCGGCCACGCTGCAACAACTGACCCAAATGGACGAAGACGCCATGGTCACGATCTTGAAGCACAGCGATGGCGAGCAAACGCCTGTGCGCATCACCTCGTCGTTCATCTTGAACGCCTCGGGCTTGCCTGAGCAAACGGTGATCAACGTGCACGATGTCTCGACCTTGGTGCACAAGAGCCAAGAGATCAAAGCCCAGCACCAACTGCTTGAGATGACCATGGACGCCATGCAGGACGGCGTGTTGCGCCTGAACCGCGATGGTTTGCTGGTCAGTGCCAACCCCATGGCGCTGGAATTGATGGGCCTCGACAAGGCCAAGGCGCTGAGTTCGCACATCCATGAGTTGTTTCCTGGCGCACAAAACGGCCACGACATTCACCACTGGTTGCCCTTGCAGTCAGAAAGCATGATCCGTCGCCTGACGCAAGACGCCTACCTGCACACCGACAAAGTGCAAAAACTGCCGGTGCCCCTGCTCAACCTGACCAGCGATGGCCGGGTGCTGTGGGCCACGCCCACCGCCTGCGAGTTGCTGGGCATGGGCCATGCGCCGCAACAAAGCGAAGAACCCATCTTGCTTGACCCGGCCACCACCGAGCAACTCCAAGCCCTGCAAGGCGCGGCGCGCACAACGTCGAGCAGTTGGACGCAATTGACCGACATCACCTGGCGCGCGGGCAATGCCCCGTCCATGCGCCTGCCCACCCTGATCATCCCCAACGCCGACTCGTCTGACGAGCAGATGCTGGTGTGGCTGATTCCTGAATTTGACCGCCTGTGCGCCCACACCATCAGCGGCGCGCACAACGTTGAATGGCAGGTGCTGCACCCCGAAGGTGTCTTGATCCCTGCCCTCTTCACGGCGTCACCCTTGATGGACCCCTACAACCGTTTGACGGGCGCCGTGGTGACCCTGAAAGACATGCGCGAGTTGAAGGAAAAAGAAGCCGAACACCTGCGCATGGTGCAAAAAATGGAACAGTCGCAAAAGCTCGACGCCTTGGGCCAATTGGCCGCCGGTGTGGCGCACGACTTCAATAACCTGCTGGGCGTGATTCAAAACCATGCCGAACTGGTTGAGATGAAAGTGGGCCCCGACTCGAAGGCCACCAAAAACCTGAGCGCGATCTTGCAAGCCACCACGCGTGCACGCGACATCGTGATCAAACTGAACGCCTTGGGCCGCGAAAACCGCGACAACCAGATCAATGAAGTGGTCAACACTTTCGAGCTGATGCCTTTGCTGCACGAAACCCAAACCTTGCTGCAGGCCAGTTTGAAGGGCATCGAGATCGCCGTGGAGACGCCCGAGAACACCCAATCCGTGACCGCTTACCTCAAGGGCGACAGCGGCTCATTGCAACAGGTGATGGTGAACTTGTGCGTGAACGCCAGCCACGCGATTGGCGAAAACCGGGGCGGCCGCATTGTGATGCAAGCCAGCACACCCGACCCCGATCACGTCTTGATTGAGGTGATCGACAACGGCAGTGGCATTCCACCCGAAATTTTGAGCCGCATTTTTGAGCCCTTCTTCACCACCAAAGAAGTGGGCAAAGGCACGGGCTTGGGTCTGGCCATGGTGCGCAGCATCGTCACCCGCATGGGTGGCAGCATCGAGTGCCACTCTGAGGTCGGCGTGGGCACCAACTTTGGCCTGCTGTTGCCGGCCAAGCCGACAGCCGATTGAGCTTCATGCCACAGGAGCTTCTGCACAGAAGCTTTTGGGGGCATTCGTAAGCGGACCAGTGGTCCTCAATGAAGCGCCACGGTTTCAAATCGCGGCCAACAAAAAACCCCCTGGTGTCAGCACACTCAGGGGTTTTTATTTCAAACCAGCGAAGCGCTGAGCCCTCAAGCCGTTTGAAAGCGATCGACCTCGCGGCGGGTGGATTCGGCAATGCGCGAAAGCTCCATCACCGAAGAAGTGATCTCTTCAGTCGCTGAGGCGTTGCCGCGGGCAATCATGTCCACACTGGTCAAGTTGGCATTGATTTCTTCCACCGCGCTGCTCTGCTGCTCTAAGGCGGCGGCAATGCGGCGCAACATTTCATCGGTTTCCAAAGAGCCGATTTCGATCAAGTTCATATCGGCACTCACCGCATCCACAGCGGCAACCGCACGGGCTGTTTCCAAGACCGCTTGCTGCACCAATTGGGCAATTTCTTTGGAGCTTTCAGCGCTGTTGATGGCCAGCTTACCCACCTCATCGGCCACCACGGCAAAGCCCTTGCCATGCTCTCCAGCGCGGGCAGCCTCAATTGCGGCGTTGAGCGACAACAGATTGGTTTTGTTGGCGATCTTTTCGATCACTTCGGTGATCTTGTTGATCTTTTCTGAGTTGACGGCGATGTTGTTCACCACCTCCACCATTTTTTCAATCTTCAGCAAACCATCGCGCAGCACGGTCACCGAGTGACGTGATTTTTCGCTGGCCAATTCGGTGTTGCGGGACACATCCAACACCGATGCAGCCGTCTGCTTAACGGCCACCGCCACTTGGCTGATCGCGTGCGTTTGGTTTTGCACCCCATCTGCAATTTGCTCAACGGCGTGACTGGAGTCAGACGCGGCAGCGGCCACTTGGCGCGCATTCACGTGAATGGCCTGCATGGCATTGCTCAGCGCTGACAAAGAACTGTTTAAATTTTCTTTGAGTGCCTGCAAATCTCCCCGACCTTGAGCGGTGACCCGCACCGTCAGATTGCCCTGTGCGACCGCCACCATGGTCTGCCCCACATCGCCCAGCATGGTGTCCAGCGCCACCATGGTTTGCTGGGCTTGCTCGACTGTGCGGGCATAGGCCCCTTGCGCATCGACTTTCAATCGCATTGAAAAATGACCCGCACTCAAGGCACTCATCATCTGGTCCAAACCGGACATGGTGCTTTCGATGCGGTCGATGGCATCGTTGACCGAGGTCTTCATCAAGGCCAAGTCACCGCTCAGATCAGCGCGGATTTTTTGGCTGAAATCACCCGCAGCAACTGCCGTCACGGCTTGGTTGACTTCGTTCACCCCCTCATTGATGGCGTTCAACAAGACATTGACCGATTGAGCGGTTTGACCGACTTCGTCACCCGACTCTTGCTTCAAACGCATCGACAAATCACCCGTACGGGCGATATCTGCCAATCGGACCTGCATGTTCTGCAAAGGTTTGGCAATTCGTCGCCCCGCCATCCACGCAATGAACATGCCCAACACCACCGCCACCACCAACACCACCCACTGGCTGTTCTTCATAAAGTCCAGCATGGCACGTTGATCACGATTGGCTTTTTGCTCGGTCATGCGGCTCAATGCGCTGCCGCCTTGTAACTCGACCACCAACTCTTCATAGGCCTTGTCGGCATCTTGCAGCATCATGGCGCCCAAATTGGGGTCAGAAGTGGCGGCATCGTAGGCATCGCGCACCTTGGTTTCGTATGCTTCCAGGTGCTTCAAGAGTTCTTGAACTTTGGGCCGTTGATCGGCCGCAAAAGTGCGCTGCATTTCATCCATCAAGGTCAATTGCTCGCCCATCACCTGTTCGGCTTTGGTCTCGTTTTTGATGGAGATCAATGCCAAGCTTCGGTACACCGCGGCATGCAGCGCATTCACACTGGCTTCTGCTTCTTGGCTCATCTTGCCGTCATTGGAGGCGGCATTGAGCACCTCAATCGTTTGCTCCAGTTCCGATGTATTTCGGCTGCTGAAAAGACCAAAAAGGACCAACAACAAAGCAATGACCGCAGGCGCGATCATGATCTTGGCAGCGATGCCCAAAGACTGAAAAGGTGACGTCATGGTGGTGCAATGGCAATGAAAAAAGACCTGCAATTGCAGGTCTTGTTAGAGAGAAAATTTGTTATTTATAGATTCCGCCACAGACTGCGGTGTTGCCCAATTTTTCGCAGTACATCTGCTTGGGCTGCACCGTCTTGGTGAGCGGATCAGTGAATTTGTAATCTTGCCAAAACTTGCCTTTGGACTGTGCCAAGGCCACACGCTCTTTCACAAACTCTTTGCCGTCAGGGTCCTTCAGGCCCATCAGGTCTTTGCCCACTTGCTTGGGGTTTTGGCCGTGCGCGAGGCACTTGCCTGTCATGTCGTACACCACCAAATACAAATCTTTGTTGGTAAAGGTTTTGTTGGGGGCGGTCATTTCAATATAAGCCGCGTCTTCGCCTTTGGCCTTGATGGCGGCAATGCCCTTCGCCACCATGCTGACGGCATCTTCTTTGCTGGCACGCTCTTGTGCGACGGTCACACCCGAAAAACCAGCGCTCAATACGATTGCAGCAGCCAATGTCGTGAAGGAAAAACGAGAGGTCATGGATCGCTCTTTTAAGTTAGAGGTTGAAAAAATTAAACTGCAAATTTTTCAATCTGCTGGCGGGTTGAGTCGGCCAACTTGGACAACTCGATCACGGTGAAGGTGATTTCTTCCGACGCTGCCGAGTTGCTCTGCGCAATGCGGTTCAAGCTGGTGACGTTGGAATTGATCTCTTCCACCGCGCTGCTTTGCTGCTCAAGAGCCGCAGAGATGCGTTGCAACATTTGGTCGGCTTCGATCGAGCTGCGCTCGATCAGGGCCATGTCTTGGCTGACCTCTTTCACCGCAGACACGGCCTTGGCGGTTTCGGCCACGGCTTGTTGCACCAAGCGGGCAATTTCTTGCGAGCTTTCAGCACTGTTGGCGGCCAACTTGCCCACCTCTTCGGCCACCACCGAGAAGCCCTTGCCGTGCTCGCCCGCACGGGCCGCTTCGATGGCGGCGTTGAGCGACAACAGGTTGGTTTTGTTGGCGATCTTCTCGATCACTTCGGTGATCTTGTTGATCTTTTCTGAGTTGGCTGCGATCGAGCTGACCACTTCGACCATCTGGTCCATCTTGGCCATGCCCTTGCGCATGAGGTTCATCGAGTCTTGCGACTTCTGGCTCGCCACCGCGGTGTTGCGCGACACATCGGCCACCGATTCGGCGCTCTGACGCACCGCAGTGGAGACCTGCGAGATCGCGTGGGTTTGGTTTTGTGCGCCGTCAGAGATCTGACCAATCGCGTTGCTGGTTTCGTTGGCGGCAGTGGCCACCTGACGGGTGTTGCTGTGTATCACTTGCATGGCGTCAGCCAATGCATGCAAAGAGGCATTGATGTTGGCCTTCAACTGTTCCAAATCACCACGGCCTTCAACCGTGACGCGGTTGGTCAAGTCGCCCTGCGCGACAGCCCCCATCACCGAGCCCACGTTGCCAATCATGGCTTCCATGCCACGCAAAGCCGACATGGCTTGGTCGATGCTCTTCTTGAATTCGCCGCGCATTTGTGCGGTGTTGGTGCGGAAGCTGAAGTCACCGTTGTACATGGCTTGGGTCAAGCCATTGATGCCGGACATGGTCGACTGCACGCTGTCCATCGACTCGTTGACGGCCGTTTTCATGATGGCCAAATCACCACTCAAGTCCATGTTGACGCGGCGCGACAAGTCGCCTTGCGACAAGCTGGTCACCACTTGGTTCACTTGGCTGATGGCTTCTTGCTGGGCCACCAACAGTTGGTTGAAGGCTTTGGCGGTTTGACCCACTTCGTCGTTCTGGCGCACCGAGACGCGGCGCGAGTAATCAAAGTTACGGGCCACATCGGTCACCACCGACTGAACTTCCTTCAAGGGGCCGACCACTGAGCGAACAATCCAGAGCGCCGCCAGCAAACCCAAGGCAATGCCACCGACCAACAAAATGATGCTGACCGAGCGGGCCAAGTTGTAGCTGTCTTTGCCCGACAGGTACTCTTCTTTGGCCACGGACAATTGAACTTCAATCAGCTCAGAAAACTTGCCGCTGATCGGGTCGATGGCGGGGTACAGAGGGCCGCGGGTGTAGGCCGCAATGGCTTCCGCGTCTTCTTTCGTCATGATGGCCATCAGATCGTCGATCTGCTTGTTGGTGGTTTCCATCATGGGCTCGATCTCACCCACCAATTTGGTCTCGGCTTCGACCAAGACGGTGCCTTTGTAGGCTTTCCATTTTTCGTCGATCACCTTTTGGGCTTCGGAAACGTTTTTGCGGCCCTCTTCCCATGTGAAGTTGCCGTTGCGCACTTTGTGCGAGGCATCCACGATGTTGACGGCGTACATGTCGGCAATCACCTTCAGGTCGCGCAGCGGCACCACACGGTCGTCATACACCGTCTGCAAGCCTGCAACGGTGGAAGCCATGCCGCGCAAACCCATGACACCCACCACGATGGAGATCAGGGATAAAAACAGAACCAAACCAATCAGTCGTGTATTCACACTGGTGTTGTTGAGCACTTCTTTTTTCCTTCAAACAGGCGCTTAACGCCTTTGGTTGTTCAATGCACGGAGAAGGGTTGCTGCTGCGCCAAAACCAAGGCCGCTTGAGAATCGACGGCTTTGGAGTAGTAAAAACCCTGGATGAGCAAATCACCCAATGTGCATGCTAATTCGTACTCTTTAAGGGTTTCTACCCCCTCCAGAACTACTTTTAGCCCCAAACTATGTCCAAGATTGACAATACCACGAAGTAGATCGAGATTTCTATCGGAATCTACTATTCCCACAATAAAAGAACGATCGACCTTGATTTCGTTCAGCGGAATGTTTTTCAGGCGCGACAGCGATGAGGTGCCTACCCCAAAGTCGTCCATGCTCAACTGAAACCCCTCTTGGCGCAGCTCTTCCACAATCTCGTGGCCCGCCTCGCCCAAATCGGCCAACACGCTTTCGGTGATTTCAAGGCCCATGTCTTGGGTTGACAAGCCTGCTTGGCGGACCATGCGGATCATGCCGTCGCGGAATGTTTTGGACAGCAACTCGCCGTTGGAGACATTGAATGAAATGGGCAAATGGCAGCCGGCCAATTGCCATTGGCGCTGGGTGTCGACAATTTGCTGAAAGATTTGCAGCCCCACCTCGATCATCAAGCTCGAGCTTTCGAGCATGGGCAAAAACTCGTTCAGGGGAATCAAGCCTTGCTCAGGATGCAGCCAACGCATCAGCGCCTCAAAGCCCACAATTTGGCCAGTTTCGGCGTTCACCTTGGGCTGAAAAAACGGATGAAACTGGTGCCGCTCCAAGCCCAAAATCACGTTGTGCTCGGTGCCCTTGTGGCTGGCCGAAGGCAAATCGAGCAAGTGACTGGCCATCTCAAAACCATTGCCACCGCGCTTTTTGACACGCCGCATGGCCATGTCTGCGGCCGACAACAGGGCATCAAACTCGGCTTGCAAAGTGGCCGATTGCGCCATGCCCACGCTCATCGAAAACACAAAGCGTTGCGACTGGGTTTCCAGCGGCTGCGACAAGCCATGCAACACCGTGCCCAGCCAATGGGGCATGCCCAAAGCGGGGCTGGGCATGTGCAGCATGAGGGCAAATTCGTCGCCGCTCAGGCGGGCCACGGCCACCACCTGCTGCGGCCAGGCCGACAAGGTGTTGAGCCCTTGCAGCAAACGCTCGCCAATTTGGGCAATGGTCGAGTCGCCGGCCTCAAAGCCCAGCAAGTCGTTGACGCGCTTGAAGCGATCGACATTCAACAGCACCAAGGCCAGGTGCTGGTGCACCTCGTGCGGCTGCTCACGCAAGGCCAAAAAGCGCTCACGCAGCTCGGGCCGCGAGAGCCATTGCAGCACTTGAGGATGGGCCGAAACAGCCGTTGCGGGCGACTCAGCCAACCGCTCAGCAGGCCGGGTGGCCTCGGGCTGAACAAGCGAAATCCACAGCGCGTATTGACGCGCACAATGCGCCCGCGGGGCGAGTGCATGCAAGCGCAATGAAGCCGGCAAACGCTGTGCGCCCGAGGTGTGCACAAGCACCCGAACAGCGGGCACTTCTTGGCCACTGTCGCGGCACACATCGGCCGCCGCCAAGTGCGCCGCCCAATCGTCTGAAAAATGGGGAATCAGGTGGCCAATGCGCACGCCTTGCATGTCGGCGCGGTCAAACCTGAACAGCGCCAAAGCAGCGGGGTTGGCCTCTTGCACCAAGCCAGCCGAGTCGACCACCAGCAAGGCGGCATCGCAGCTGTCAAAAACCGAGCGCCAGTGGGTCGCGTCGAGTGCTGCAGCCGCGCTCATGTCTCAGACCCGCGGCGGGGTTTTTTGCAGCTGGGTCAAGATGCCGTCGGTCACCGTCATGTTGGTTTTCAGGGCACGCATGCGCGCCTGAAACTCAGATTCAGCGATCTCTTCGAGCGTCATGGGCTTGGGGGCTGCCACGGGCGCGGGCTCAGGCAAAACCTCGGCTGCGGCAGGTGCAGCGACCGGGGCCTGCACCTCGGGCTCGGGCTCGGCGACAGGTGGAGCGGGTTCGTCTTCGCCTTCCAGCTCGGCCAAAGCGCGCTGGATGTCCAAGGGGTTGTCGGCACGGGCCGGGCCACCACTCAGCGACTGCGCCTGCAGCTTGATGCGCTGCGCCGCGTCGGCGAGTTCGTTGATTTTTTGGCGGTTGTCTTTTTCAGGCACTTCAACCTGTGCAGACAACTCTTCGTCGGTCTTGACGGCTTCTTTGGCCGCGCGGCCGTCGCGATCGGGCAAGCCCTCTTCTTCGCCCGACAACACTTCGTCGGACGCGACGCCTTCTTTTTTGATCTTCAGGTCGCGCTCGGCCGTGGTGTCTTCGTTGCCCGAGAGCATGCGGTCTTTTTCATGCTCGGCACGGGCTGCACGGCCATCACGGTCGGCCAACACGCCTTCGCGGCTGCCTTTGAGTTCTTCGTCTGCCGAGACACCCCCCTCGGCACCCAAAAACCGATCTGGGTTGACGCCTTCTTTGGCCAGACCCCCCGTGTCTTCGGCTTGGCTTTCACGCATGACCGAGCCGGTTTGCCCGGGGGCTTTGCCGGGCTCTGTCGGCACATGGCCTTGGGCGCGCTCGCGGGCTGCCGCGCCCTCACCCATAAACGCGTTGCGACCTTCTTTTTGTTCTTCTGAGACATCGGCCTCGGCTTGTGCCGAGCGGGCTTTTTCTTCAGCCTCGACCGATTGCTTGAGTTGCGCGTGACCGCGCTCGGTGGTGGTTTCTTGGCCAATGACCGCGTCTTCGGCATCCGGCTCGTTAGAGCTCACGATGTTGCGCTTGGTCTGGGCGTTCTTGTTGTCAAGCCCGACCTGCACCGAATGGCGAGCGCCGCTCGAGATGATTTGAGGCTGCTTGTTGTCCATCACATGGTTTTCTGTAACTCAAGAACGCGGTCGGCGGTGTAACGCACAATGCCGCGAATGCCGGGGTTGGCATGATCCAAGCCACGCAGCACCTTGTCAATGGGCAGGTTCATCAGGGTCACATGGTCCAAGGCGGTCAAGGTCCAACCCAGTGGAGAGTCGGTCACCCCTTCCGCCAAGCCCAACACGCTGCCCGGGCCCAGGCTGTATTTGTAACGCTCGCTCTCGGCGTCCACATGGCCTTCAACCACAATAAAGGCCGAGGCAAAGTTGTCTTCGTGAATGTGCCCCAACTGATCGCCCGTGGGTTGCACGGTGGTTCTGAGCTTGTCGGAGGCTTGCAGTTTCAAGAACATCAGGCCTTCGCTGCTCAAGCCTTTGGTGTCGCCGGTGTTGTAAATCTCGAGCAACAGGTTTTGCAGCTGCGTGGTCGACATGCGGCTCTGGCTGAGCACTTCGTACGAGATGATTTGGTCTTCGCTTTTTTCGATCTTGGCCAATTTGTTGGCCATGTTCAGCTGCAGCAGCATGCTCTCGACAATCGGGGTCAAGATGCCGGGGTCTGACTTCAAAACGGCGCGCAGCGGCGCGGTGCTGATCTCCAGACACACCACCCGGTCGAATGCGCGCGCCGAGGCCCCGCGCACACCGCCCTCCAAAATGGCTTGCTCACCAAATGAAGCGCCTGCGCCCAAGGTGGCAATGGTTTTGCCATCGGACGGGTCAAAAATCTCGACCTTGCCTTCCAAAATGATCGCCAGATGGTCGGCTTTGTCGCCTTTGTTGAAGAGCACCTGACCGGGCTCGTACACGTTTTTCTCGCCTGCGCCTTCGGCACTGACTTTTTGGCGAGGGCGTGGAGCGACCGCACCCTCCTCGTTGTTGGCGGGTGCAGACTCGGCAGCGGACGGCCGGGGCACGGCCCTGAAGGCGGGCTTTGGCGCCGCTTGGCGAGGAGCGGTCTTGACGGGCACGCCCTGTTGCATGGCCTCTAAGTCTTGCAAGCTGGCTTTGCCGTAGGCCACATCCATGGCCATGGCCAACTCACGCTCGAGTTGGCGCGCCACCTCTGACAGCACAAAGCCCACAGGCGAGCGGTTGGCGCTGTGCATGAAGCGTTCGGCGGCGTCCACACGGGGTGTGTTGCCAGAGGGCAAAAGAGAAGGAGAGGCTGTCATATCCACCATTGATCGACCCCAGCGGCCAAATCATGAGCCTCCAAGGTCCAGAACCCACTTGAATCAGACCCGAAGTCGAACACTCAAGTACTGTCTTTCGTTGGCATTATGGCATTACAAGCACTAAAAATGTTATTTGCCTTTTTTGTTGATGCTTAGCGCCAAAATCAATACCCACCGGGTCGGACAGCCTGCGATCAGAGGGCTTCCAGCGACAAAATGAAATGGTCGTAGTCGGTGTTGTTTTGGGCCAGTTGGGCGGCCAAAAACTCGGCCGAAAGGCGCATGCCTTCCCGCGCATCGGGCACGTTTTCAAGTTCCAGCATCTTTTTGTAAAGCGCCGAGACCGCCGGCAAGGCCTTGGCATTGGGGCGGCGGCGCACTGAAAAGTAGCCCACCAACTGCCCTGCCACATCATAAGAAGGCGTCACATTGGCCATGACCCAGTAGTGGCTGCCGTCTTTGGCCATGTTTTTCACATAGGCAAAGACCTCGTTGTGCTGGCTGATGCGGTCCCACAACAGCTTAAAGACAGAGCGGGGCATGTCGGGGTGACGCACCAGGCTGTGGGGTTGGCCCAAAAATTCTGACTCGGTATAGCCGGCATAGTCTGCAAAAGCGCGGTTGCCGTAGGTGATTCGGCCCTTCAAATCAGTTTTGGAGACGATGAAATCCTCGTCTTTCAGCACCCGCTCGATGCCCGACGGGGTAATTTTGCTTTTGTTCATGGCTCGCCGTGTTCAGTTTGATCAAATTTTTCAATAAATTTGAAAATGAACCGTTGACGTACATCAAGCAAATGCAATCGTTGTGCGTTCTGTGAAGAATTAAAAATACCAAAACTTCTAAAGTTTCTCCTCAAAACACTAAATGTTGCAATATCGTTTAACGGTCAACAAATACCCCTAGAATGGGCACAAACTATTCTGAAAGTTCTTTTCATGCTGAAGAATCTCAAGGTCTCCACCAGGTTGTATCTGCTGGTGCTGTGCATCAGCTTTGTGTCGATCGTGATCGGTTTGATGGGGCTGCGTGGCATGCACCAGGCCATCGGCAGCTTTCAGTTTGTCAACACCGACCACTTGGTGCACCTGCGTGACCTGAAGATCATTGCGGACCAATACACCCTGCACATTGCCGATTCAACGCACAAGGTGCGCTCGGGCAAGATGTCTTGGGAAGATGCGCAAAAGGAACTGGTCAAAGCGCGTCAAACCATCAAAGAAAAGTGGGCTGCACACCCCACCGATGATTTTGTGGGTGAAGAAAAGAAATTGGTCACCGGCATCGAGACCGCTTTCGCCAAGCTTGAAGTGGCCTTCACCGAACTGGAAGTCCTGCTGCAAAAGCAAGACCCCAAGGCCCTGGAAGACTTCGCAGAAAAGAGCCTTTACCCCGAGATTGACGTGGTCGTGAGCCAGTTGTCGCTCTTCATTGAAGCCCAATTGACCGAAGCCAGCAGCGAGTTTGATTCGGCGCAAGAGACCTACGAGTTCAACCGCAACCTGAGCATTGGCTTGGTGTTGGCGGGCTTGTTGGGTGGCTTCATGTTGGCCTATTCCATCATTCAGTCGATCACCCGCCCCTTGGCTGAAATGCAAAAAGTGGCCAGCAACATCCAGTCGCAAGGTGATCTGTCGCTGCGCATTCAAGTTCAACAATCCGACGAAGTGGGCCAGACCGCGCAAGCGCTGAACCGCATGATCGAGTCACAACAGTCCGCTGTGAACGAGGTCAACCAAGTCGTGACCGCCTTGGCCGCCGGCAATTTCAGCACGCGTGTGCAGGCCAACCTCAGTGGCGATTTGGCCAACATGAAGATGGCCGTGAACAATTCGGTGGACGCGATTCAAAGCACGACCCGCAACCTGACCGATTTGATGGCCGCCATGGAAGCGGGGAATTTCTCGGCCAACATCGACAGC
>JBJOIR010000046.1:0-17450 GCA_046047055.1 Pseudomonadota bacterium
CGGAGGTGCTGCTGTCGCTCTTGCCGAAAAACGAGGATTATACCCAAAGACCCACCCGCGCTTGTGGGTGGGGGGCTTGAGTTGGTATGGAAGATTCAGTTGGCGCGGCCCGGGCGGATCGCGGTTTTTGGCCGGAAAGCCTTGCACACCTCTGGGCGCGTTTCCATGTAGGGGCCCCCAATCAGGTCGACGCAATAGGGCACAGCGGCAAAAATGCCGTGCACAACCGCATTGCCTGCCTCGTCTTTCAGGCCTTCCAAGGTTTCGGCAATCGATTTGGGTTGTCCCGGCAAGTTGATGATCAGGCATTGCCCCCGAATCACGGCCACTTGGCGAGACAAGATGGCGGTGGGCACAAATTTCAGGCTGATCTGGCGCATTTGCTCGCCAAATCCGGGCATTTCTTTGTCGGCCACGGCCAAAGTCGCCTCAGGCGTCACATCTCGCAGCGCCGGGCCTGTGCCGCCGGTGGTCAACACAAGGTGGCAGCCGGCATCCACCAACTCCACCAAGGTGGCGCTGATGCGGTCTTTTTCGTCGGGGATCAGGCGAGGTTCAAATTGCAGCGGGTTGATGAGGGCGCGGCTCAGCCAATCTTGCAAGGCGGGAAGGCCTTTGTCTTCGTAGACCCCGGTGCTGGCACGGTCGCTGATGGACACGATGCCGATTTTGATGGGGTCCGCGGTCGTGGACAGGGTGGGGGTGTCACTCATCTTCAGACTCGTCGGGGGTGTTGTCGCTTTCGCCGTCCGTCAAGATGCTGCGCACCAGTTTGAACATCTCGCGGTAGGCGCGGCTTTGGCGTGGCGCCAATCCTTGCGATACCGCGGCGTTGCTCACCGGCACCGCATCTTTGCGGGCTTGGCGCACCAAAGCGCGCAGTTGTTGAATGTCGGTTTGGGGGTAATGGGCAATCCACTCGCTGGCGGCGGCATCGTCGGCAATCAAGCGGTCGCGCCAGGCTTCGGCCAAGTGCAGGGCCTGGGTGTCTTTGGCGCTGCCCAAGCGCTGTATGTCGAGCGCTTCACGCACGGCTTGCAAGGTTTCGGGACTGAGCAGACGCATTTGCTTGCCGATGAACTGCATCTGACGGCGTTTGCCTTCAAAGTTGGTGATGCGCTTGGCTTCGGCCAAGCCATCCACCAGTTTGTCTGGCAGGCTCAAACCGTTCATCAGGTCTTTGCGCAGCGTGAGCAGGGCGGTTCCCAGTTCTTGCAATTCGGTGCTCTCGCGCTTGAGTTCGGTGCGGCTGGGGCCTTCCAGTCCGCCCTTGAGCTCACGCTTGAATTCCAAGTCGAGTTCGCTGCCTTCGGCAACAAATTGACCGCGGACGAAATAGCCTTTTTTGGGTTTACGGGACATGACTGAGGGGACTCGTTTTCTGATGCTGCGCAGTCGCAGGGTGGCAAGTATCATAGCGGCCACTGTGGGCCCTGTGCCTGCCCTCTGCTTTGAGAACCATTCTGTGAAAAAAACCGCCTCTTCCCCCGCCTCGACAGCACAACCGCACGATGGTTTCAGCTATTCGCGCGACCATTTTGAAGCGCTGGTCGACATCGCCTTGAAGCACGCCAAAAAGCTGGGCGCCACCAATGCGGGGGCCGAGGCGTCTGAAGGCTGTGGTTTGTCCGTCAGCGTGCGCAAGGGCGAGCTGGAAAACGTGGAGCGCAACCGCGACAAGTCTTTGGGCGTCACGGTCTATGTGGACCACCGCCGCGGCAATGCCAGCACCTCTGATTTTTCTAAGGCGGCGATCGAGCGCACCGTGCAAGCGGCTTACGACATTGCCCGTTTCACGGCCGAAGACCCCACGGCGGGTTTGCCCGATGAGGCCGATATCGAAACCCACCAGCGTGATTTGGATTTGTTCCATCCCTGGGCCATCAACAGCGAAGAAGCTGCCCAGCTGGCACTGAAATGCGAAGCTGCGGCCTTGCAAACCAGTCGCCGTATCACCAACAGCGATGGCGCTGCCGTGTCGGCCCAGCAAAGCCACTTTTTCAGCGCCCACACGCACGGTTTCCGTGGGGGTTATGCCAGCTCGCGCCACAGCGTGTCGGTGGCGCCCATCGCCAAATTGCCAGGGCGCAACGCCGAAATGCAACGTGATGCTTGGTACACCTCCATGCGCTCGGCCGACGAATTGGCCTCGCCCGAGGTGGTCGGGCGCTATGCCGCCGAACGCGCTTTGTCGCGTCTGGGCGCCCGCAAAATTGCCACGACCGAATGCCCCGTGTTGTTCGAATCGCCGGTCGCGGCGGGTTTGCTGGGCGGTTTTGTGCAAGCGGTCAGTGGTGGATCGCTTTACCGTAAAAGCAGTTTTTTGCTCGACTCGCTGGGCAAAAAAGTATTCCCTAAGCACATCGACATCGACGAAGACCCGTTTCTTTTGCGTGGCAAAGGCAGCTCGCCTTTTGACGACGAAGGCGTGCGCTCGGCGCCCCGCAAGGTGGTCAAAGGCGGACGTGTGGAAGGCTACTTTTTGAGCAGTTACTCCGCCCGAAAACTGGGCATGAAAACCACGGGCAATGCGGGTGGGTCGCACAACTTGAGCCTCACTTCGCGCTTGACCCAGCCCGGTGACCACTTGGATGAAATGCTCAAAAAACTGGGCACCGGCCTGTTTGTGATCGAGTTGATGGGGCAGGGCGTGAACTACGTGACTGGCGACTACTCGCGTGGGGCCAGTGGCTTCTGGGTGGAAAACGGCGAAATCGCTTACCCCGTGCACGAAATCACCATCGCCGGCAACTTGAAAGACATGTTCATGGGCATCGAGGCCGTGGGCGCTGACACCTACAACATGGGAGCCAAAAGCACGGGCTCCATCTTGGTTAACCGCATGAAGTTGGCGGGCAGCTGACGCTTTAGTTGCTGTGCAGGCAGAACTCTTGGCTGCACTGGCCGCGCTGTCATGGGCGGTGGGCAGTTTGTTTTCTGCGGCGGCCGCCAGTCAGATGGGCGCGTTTGCCTTCACCCGCTGGCGTTTGTTTTTTGCGTTGACCCTGCTGTGGGCGTTGGCCCTCACCACTGGGCAATGGCGCAGTCTGAGCGCTTCATCGGTCGCTTTGTTGGCGGTGTCTGGTTTGATCGGCATCTTCATTGGCGACACGGCGCTGTTTGCCTGCATGAACCGGCTGGGACCGCGCCGCAGCGGCGTGTTGTTTGCGACGCACGCGATATTTTCAACCCTCTTGGCGTGGTTTTTCCTAGATGAAACCTTGTGGGGCTGGACCTTGTTGGGCGGCGGTTTGCTGATTGCGGGTGTGATGGTGGCCATCGTGTGGGGGCGTCGAGAAAGTGAAACTCACGCTTGGGAAAACACGCGCGGCACCTTGATGGCCGGGGTGATGTTGGGGCTGTTGGCCGCTGTTTCCCAGTCTGTGGCGACCTTGATGATCAAGCCCTTGATGGTTTCAGGTGTCGATGCGGTGGCGGCTTCTGCCGTGCGCACGTCAGCCAGTTTTTTGGCGCATCTGGCGTTGTTGTGGGCGGGTGTGCAGGTGTCGCGGGTGCAAAACCCATTGAACTTCAAAACCCTCTTCAACACGTGGGCCAGTGCCGCCGTGGCGATGGCGCTGGGCATGACCTTGATCTTGCAGGCCCTGCAAACCGGACAGGCAAATTTGGTGGGTATTTTTTCTTCGCTCACCCCCATCTTGTTGCTGCCGCTGTTGTGGGTGGTTTACCGCCGCAGTCCTGCTTGGGGTGCTTGGGCTGGGGCGGTGATGGCGGTGCTTGGGGTGGCCCTGATTCTCCAGAGGTAGCCCCGGCAGCCGATCAGCCTGCCAAGGCAGCTTTGACAGCGGCAGACACTTGGCCCATGTCGGCCTTGCCGGCCAATTGAGTTTTGACAGCGCCCATCACTTTGCCCATGTCACCGGGTCCTTTGGCGCCCAATTCGGCCACGATGGCTTGAACGGCAGCGGTCACTTCTTCAGCCGACATGCGGGCGGGTAGGTAGGCCACCAACACCGCCATTTCAGCTTTCTCTTTGTCGGCCAAGTCTTGTCGGGCGGCTTGCTCAAAAGCAGCAATCGAATCTTTGCGTTGCTTGATGAGTTTGTCCACGATGGCGACCACCGCCACATCGTCGAGTTCGATGCGTTCGTCGACTTCTTTTTGCTTCATGGCCGACAGCAGCAAGCGGATGGTGCCCAGACGTTCCGCGTCTTTGGCCCGCATCGCGGATTTCATGTCTTCGGTGATTTGTTCTTTCAGGCTCATGAGAGGCTCCATTGGGCGAACGAGGGGAGAGGCATAAATGACAAAGCCCGCCTGAGCGTCCTCCAGCGGGCTTTTTTGCAGACCTTTTCAGGTCATACAAAAGAAGATCAATACATCTTCTTGGGCAATTGCATGCTGCGAACGCGCTTGTAGTGGCGTTTGACAGCAGCCGACTTCTTGCGCTTGCGCTCAGTCGTTGGCTTTTCGTAGAACTCGCGAGCGCGCAGGTCGGTCAGCAAACCCAGTTTTTCGATGGTGCGCTTGAAGCGACGCAGTGCGACGTCAAACGGCTCGTTTTCTTTCACGCGGATGGTGGTCATTGAATCAATTTTCCAAAAAATGTGCCGGCTGAAGTCAAAAGGGAGATCGGGCCCTTGAAACCCAGTTTCGGCGGTTCCCCGTCACGAACTAGTATTTGGCAGACGGGGGTTTGCCAGCAAAGCCTGAGATTATAGCGCCAGACAAGAGCGGGAAGCCAGACTTTGCGCGATCAAAACCGCTCCTTTGGCAAAAATGAAACGCGCGGGTGGCCTCAACCGCTCAGACCTCAGCCGACAAGGGCAGCGCTTGGGCGCAGGCATGGGCGCTCGCCCAGGCCCACTGGAAGTTGTAGCCGCCCAGCCAACCTGTGACATCCACCACTTCGCCAATGAAATACAAGCCGGCTTGCTTGGACTCCATGGTTTGGGACGACAAGTCGCGCGTGTCGATGCCGCCCAGCGTGACTTCGGCCTTTTTGTAACCCTCACTGCCGTTGGGCGTGAGGCTCCAACCAGTCAGGCCTTGCGCCAGTTGCTGCAAGGCTTTGTCAGGCACCTCAGCAGAGGTGCGCTGCAAAGCGGGGTCTTGGCTGACCCACGCTTCGGCCAAACGGCTGGGCACCCAACTGGCCAACTCATTGACCAACCGTTTTTTGGACCGCATTTTGGCCTCTTGCAGACGTTGGGGCAGGTCGATTTCGGGGGCTAAATTCAGCCGAATGGGGTCGCCCTCATGCCAGTAACTGGAAATTTGCAACACGCCCGGGCCCGACAAGCCGCGGTGGGTGAACAGCAGGTCTTCGTCAAAGTGCATGCGGTTTTTTTTCTCGCCGGTCTCAATGCCCACGGGCAAAGACAGACCGGCCAATTGCGCATAGGGCGCCCAAGCGGCGCCGTCAAAAGTCAATGGCACCAAGCCCGGGCGGCGTTCCACCAAGCGAAGACCAAATTGTTCTGCGATGTCATAGCCCCAGCCTGTGGCGCCAATTTTGGGAATCGACAACCCGCCTGTGGCCACCACCATCGACGTGGTGTGAAGGGGGCCATGGTCGGTTTGCAGGACATAGCGCACGCCCTCAGGGCCTTCTGGGGTGGGCGTGACAGAGGTCACATGGCAGCGGGTGCGGATGTCGACTTGTCCCGCCGTGCACTCGGCCAGCAACATCCGAATAATGTCTTCGGCCGAGTCATCGCAAAAGAGTTGCCCTTTGTGCTTTTCATGGAAAGCAATGCCATGCTGTTGCACCAAATCAACGAAGTCTTGCGGCGTGTAACGCGACAGGGCCGAGCGACAAAAATGCGGGTTTTGGCTGATGAAGTGTTTTTGCGGTGCTGAAGCGTCGAGCAAGCGGTTGGTGAAGTTGCAACGTCCTCCGCCAGAAATCCTGATTTTTTCAGCGATCTTGTCGCTGTGGTCGATGACCAAAACCCTCAGCCCGCGACGACCGGCGATGCCTGCGCAAAACAAACCGGCAGCCCCGGCCCCTACGATCACCACATCCCATGTCTTCATGGCTCGAGAGTGTAAGGGCAGGGTGTGGGCTGATGGCGCGCAGGCATTGGTCTGGACAAGCTTGCGTGGTTAAAGCTCTCGCCAGTCCTCGGGCTAGAAGCAAGTGCTCAGACCACTTGCAAGTGCTCAGTCTCCCGCAATTGTTCAGGCGACTCGCAAATCGCCCGAAGTGGCTGCATGGGTTTGCCAAGCGCGCGCGCCTTGCACCACATTGCCCACCACGATGATGCTGGGGCTTTGCAGGCCTTCGCTATGCATGGTTTGCTGCAGTTCGCCCAAGGTGGTCAGGGCCTGCCGCTGGTGCGGCAAGCTGGCGTGTTGCACCACGGCCACTGGGGTGTTGGCGGGCAGGCCTTGCATGAGCCCTTGGCAGATGTGCGCGAGGCTGCTCACGCCCATGTAAATCACCAAGGTCAGTTTGCTTTCGTGCGCGGTCTTGGCCAGTTGGGACCAGTGGGTGCCGGCGTCACCGGGCTGGGCATGACCGGTGACAAACACCACACCGTGGGCATGTTCGCGGTGCGTCAGTGGGGTTCCCAAACTGCTGATGCCTGCCAGACCAGAGGTGATGCCGTTCACGATCTCGACCTCAATGCCAGCGGCGCGCAAGTGCTCGACTTCTTCTCCGCCTCTGCCAAAAATAAAGGGGTCGCCGCCTTTCAGTCGAACCACCTGTTCGCCCTCGTGCACGGCGGTGATCATCATTTTGTCAATGAAGGCTTGTGGCGTGCTTTTGCAGCCACCACGTTTGCCCACATGCACGATGCGGGCGGTGGGCGAGGCATAAGCCAGCACAGCATCGTTCACCAAATCGTCGACCAACAACACGCTGGCGCTGGCAATCGCCTTCACGGCTTTGAGCGTGAGCAGCTCTGGGTCGCCCGGACCAGCGCCCACCAGGGTGCACCGGCCAACGGCCCGAGGCCCTGCGTTGGGCGAGGTGCTTCCTGTGGCTTGAAGGGGCAAAAGGGGGGCCTTCATCGTGTCACCTCGTTCAAGATGTGTTGGACTTGCAGCGCAATCGGCTGGGGCACCGGCAGTTCACCTTGCAAGACGAGTTGGATGTATTGGGCGGTGGCGGGTGCGTCGGTGCCGGGCAATTCGGGTACCTGCTGCAACGCCCCGGCGTGCTGCTCTTGCACCCGCACAATTTGCCCGTTGTTGAAGACATCCATCGCTGGTGTCCGTCTGGCATCGGCCACGGATTCGCCCTCGGTGCCGCGCAGCAGCAAGGCGTGTTGGCCCATCAGTGCAAAGGTCGATGACATCGATGACAGGTATTCGGGGTGCGTGTAACTGCTCACCACCAAAACCGGTGTTTTGGAGGCACAAGGGTTCATCAGCTTGACCAAGCTGTGCCCGGGGTTGCGCAAGCCCACCACACGCCGCACCGCCAGCAAGCGGGCCAGCCCAGAGTGCAGCACTCCGGTAGGCAGGACTTGCACTTGCCCTGCCGCCAGCGGGGTCACGCGCTCAAGCGCTGGGATGCCCAATTGCGCGAGCACCGATTGGCTGCTGACCCGCTTGTCTTCTGTGGGCTCGCCGTGCACCAATACCGCGACGCCTTGACGTGCCAACAGCAAGGCCAGCAAGGGCGTTAACACCGGCAATTTGCGGGCGCCGTTGTAGCTGGGCAGCACCACCGTGGGGGCGTTGCATGGGGGTACTTTGTTCAGACGCGCGTGCGTCGCATCTAAAAAACCAGCCATTTCTTCGGGGGTCTCGCCCTTGATGCGCATGGCGATGCAAAAAGCCCCCAATTCGAGGTCACTGACTTGTTGGTCCAGGACTTGCCCCATCAGGTCGGCTGCTTGGGTGCGGTCGAGTGCGCGCGCGCCTTCCTTGCCGCGGCCGATGTCCTTGATGTAGTGGCTGATTCCCATGCTGGCAATTTTGCTGGAAATCAGATAACCGTTGGTTATATGAATATGTGGATCAAGCGGGGCGCATGCCGTGTTGCTGTTTGAGGGCCGCACAAGCAGGCGATTGCCAAAATTTCAGCAAGGCCAGCAGGGCATCGGGGCGTGCACAGGTGGCGGCCACGCTGCCTGAAAACGTGGTGATGATCTCAACCGCGGGAGGCAGGCTCCCCACGATGGCGATACCGGTCACGCCCAGCATTTCGCTCAGTTGCTGAAAGCCCAGCGCCACTTCGCCCTTGGCCACCAAGGCGCCCACCGGAACGCCAGGTGGGGCCTGCACGATGCGCGGCGCAATGCGCTCGGCAATGCCCCAAGCCTCAAACTGTTTGGCCAATTGCACGCCACTTGGCCCGGTGGAATAACCCAAAGTGGGTGCAGCCAAGATCGCGGCTTTGAGGGCCTCTTCGCTCGAGATGTCGGGCAACGGCTGACCTGCGGGCACTGCCACCGCAACGCCTGAGCGCACCAAATCAGCGCGACTGCCGGCCAGCACATGGCCAGACGCGATGAGTTTGTCGATGGCATCACTGGCCAACACCACGCCGTCAAACGCTTCGCCCGCCTGGACCCGCTTGGCCGCGTCGACACCGCCGACCGACTCGACATGAATCTGCACCTCCGGGGCGTGGGCTTGGTAGAGCTTCACCAAATCGGTCAACAGGGGTTTGGTGGCCATGGAAGAAATCAGTCGAAGTGGGGTCATGTGCTGGGCAGTGCGTGTAGGGCAGTGTGAATAAGGCGGTGTGAAAAGGTCGCTGACGAAGATTATGGCGAGGCGGCAAAGCCCGGACCATGCCCCGCTTAAACTATCTGTTATGCGAATTTTGGGTATCGAATCTTCATGTGATGAAACCGGCGTGGCCTTGGTCGAAACCGCGGGCGAGGCCCTGCCGCGCTTGCTGTCGCATGCCTTGTACAGCCAAATTGAGATGCACCAAGCCTACGGCGGCGTGGTGCCAGAGTTGGCCAGCCGTGACCACATTCGCCGTGTGTTGCCGCTCACGCGCCAAGTCATCGCTGAGGCGAATGTGCACTTGGCTGACATCGATGTGGTGGCCTACACCCGCGGTCCTGGCTTGGCTGGGGCTTTGTTGGTGGGCTCAGGCGTGGCTTGTGCATTGGCCGCTTCTTTGGGCAAACCCGTGCTGGGGGTGCACCATTTGGAAGGGCATTTGTTGTCCCCTTTTTTGAGCAACGATCCGCCCGAGTTTCCTTTCATCGCTTTGTTGGTTTCAGGCGGCCACACGCAACTGATGCGGGTGGACGGCGTGGGGCGTTACGAATTGCTGGGCGAATCGATTGACGATGCGGCCGGTGAAGCCTTTGACAAGTCGGCCAAATTGATGGGCTTGCCTTACCCCGGAGGACCGGGTTTGTCGCGGCTGGCCGAGCACGGCAATCCTGCAGCCTACAAGTTGCCGCGCCCTTTGTTGCACAGTGGCGATTTGGACTTTTCATTTGCAGGCCTGAAAACCGCTGTGCTCACACAAAGCCAAAAAATCGGCCCAGCCGCACAGCAAGAAGGGGCCCCGGAGCGTGCCGACTTGGCCGCCTCAACCCAGGCGGCCATTGTCGAAGTGTTGGTCAAAAAATCCATGACCGCCTTGAAAACCAGCGGCATGAAGCGCTTGGTGGTGGCTGGGGGCGTGGGGGCCAACCGCGAACTGCGCGCACAACTCGACGCGGCATGCGCCAAAGTGAAGGTGCGTGTGCATTACCCCGAATTGCACTTGTGCACCGACAACGGCGCGATGATCGCCATGGCCGCTGCCATGCGGCTGCAGGCGGGTGTACAAAGTGCCGATGCGCGTTACAGCTTTGATGTGAAGCCGCGTTGGCCTTTGCACGAACTGGTTTGAAGGTCAGCCGTTACACTGCGCGGCTTTGTGGCTTTTCCTGATTTATTCAGGTCTCTGATTGATATGGTTTCTTTGATTGATGTTTCTCGACGCTGGATGTTGGGCGTCTTGGTTCTTGTGTGTCTGCACAGTGGTGCCGTGCATGCCCAATCTCCTGCCCCCATCAAGTTGGCCTTGATCGAGGGTTTGAGTGGTCCTTTTGGCAACACCGGTGAGGCGGTGGTGCGCAACATCGTTTGGGCCATCGAACGCGTCAATGCCCGTGGTGGCGTACAAACTGCGCAGGGCAAGCAACTGCTGCAGTTAGAGCGCTACGACAGCAAAGGACAAAGTGAAGAAGCCTTGTCGGCCCTCAAGTCGGCGATCGACGATGGTGCCCAAGTCGTGCTGCAAGGCAATTCATCGGCCAATGCCGCGGCGTTGATTGATGCCATCAACAAACACAACGAGCGCGAACCCAGCCAAAGGGTTTTGTTTTTGAACTACTCGGCTGTTGACCCCATTTTGACCAACGAGAAATGCAGCTTCTGGCATTTCCGATTTGACGCACATGCCGACATGCGAATGACGGCGTTGATGCAAGTTTTGGCGGAAGACAAAAAACTCAAGTCGGCCTACTTGATCGGTCAGGACTACAGTTTTGGTCAGGCTGTGCTGCGCGAAGCCAAACGTCAGTTGGCCGAGCAGCGCCCTGATGTCACGGTCGTCGGGGAAGAGTTGCATCCCATGGGGCGGGTGAAAGACTTTTTGCCTTATGCGGCCAAAATCAAGGCCAGTGGCGCGCAAGCGGTCATCACGGGCAACTGGGGCAACGACCTGACGCTGTTGGTCAAAGCGGCCCGTGAGTCGGGGTTTGAGGGCAAGTTCTACACCTTTTATGGCAACGCACTGGGCGCGCCAGCGGCTTTGGGCGAGGCCGGTGTTGACCGTGTCATTGCCGTGGCCGACTGGCTGCCCAATGTGCCGGGCAAAGCCAGCGCGGCTTTTTACCAATCGTTTCGCCAGCGGTTCAACAAACCCTCAGAAGACTACGTGCATGTGCGCATGCAGCTCATGATCGAGGCATTGGCGCAAGCCATAGAAAAAGCCGGCAACACCGACCCGGCCCGTGTTGCGCTGGCGCTGGAGAAAGCACGCGTCAGCATGGCCGGGCAGACGGGTTTCATGCGGGCCGAAGATCACCAGTTCCAACAACCTTTGGTGGTGGGTGTGATGCAGCGTCAAGGCGCTCCCGGGGTTCCGTTTGATGTGGAAGGGTCGGGTTATGGGTTCAAAGTGATCCGGCAGATCACGGCAGAAAAGGCCCGACTGCCCAGCACTTGTAAGATGGTCAAACCCAATTGAAGCGACAAACGAAGCGACAAACTTTGGGCCCAAAAAAACGCCCCTGACGGTGAGCCGAGGGGCGTTAAAAACCAACTTTGTCAGGCAACTGCAGGAAGCATGACGCCCTCATTTTACTGTATAAATAAACAGCACCTAACCGGTCAGTTGCCAAGTTGCCAATGCCCCAGCGCCTGCCTCACATGCCTCAAACCCGCCGCCGCCGAGAAGACTTTGACACGTGTCAGGCCTTTGTCTACCCGCAGCATTTGCGCGAGGTGATCGACGAAGCGCCGACCGCTGCGGGGGTTTACACCTTTCATGGGCAAGAGGGCGACTTGCCTTTGTATATTGGGAAAAGCATCAACCTCCGTGCGCGACTCTTGTCCCATCTGCGGACCGAGGACGAGGCGCGCATGCTGCGACAGACGCGCCGAATCAGTTACATCCGCACAGCGGGTGAGATTGGGGCTTTGTTGCTCGAAGCGCAAATGATCAAGTTGCAGCAACCGATCTTCAACCAAAAACTCAGACGCAACCAGCAACTGTGCAGCCTTCAATTGACGGACCATCAGCCCCAAGTGGTGTACGCACGCGACGTGGACTTTGCCACCCAACCCAATCTGTTCGGTTTGTTTGCCAGTCGGCACGCCGCACTCGAGGCCTTGCGTGCCATGGCTGACCAACACCAGCTTTGCTATGGGGCTTTGGGCCTTGAGAAGTTGGCGCTGGGCAAAGCGTGTTTTCGCGCCGCGATCAAGCAGTGTGCAGGGGTCTGCCGAGGCGACGAAAGCTTGTCGGAACACACCCAAAGGCTGATGTCCAGCTTGAACGATGTGCGCGTGAACTGCTGGCCTCATCCTGGCGCAGTGGGGGTGGTGGAGCAAGACGCAGAACTCACTCAAATCCACGTGGTACACCATTGGTGTTATTTGGGCAGTGCACCTTCTGTTGAGGCGGCGCGTCATTTAAGCCAGCAGGCACGGCAGATGTCACCCGGTTTTGATGCCGACGGCTACAAAATTTTGTGTCGTCCCTTGTTGACGCAGAGTTTGCCTATCGTGCATTTCTAGGCGCAGCGTCCACACACGGTCTACGGAGTTGCAGACCCAGCTAAACTGGCCGCCCTTGCTTGATTTGCCCTTTGGTTTTTTCAAATTTCAATGGGTCGAACCTTACCTTTCATTGCCCATGAAATTCAAAATGTCTGAAAGGTCGCTCTTTGCGACTTTGTTGCGGTCCCCTTGGTGGGTCAGTTTTCTGGTCATGATGGCCGTTGCTTTGGTGGCAGGCGCTTTGCTGCCCGAGGCCTACAAAGTTGCCGGTATGTTGGGCGCCTTCCCGTTTTTGGTGATTGGTGTCCTGGCGGCGTGGCGACAAAGAAATGCCATCGGTCCGGACCGCATCGCCGCGCTGGTCGAAGAGGCGCGAAGCATGGGTTGGCGTGATTTTTCCATCTTGGTCGAAGAAGGTTTGCGCCACCAAGGGTTTGAGGTGAGTCGACTGGAGCAGGGCCCTGTCGATTTTCAAATTCAAAAAAATGGCAAGACCACCTTGGTCAGTGCAAAGCGCTGGAAAGCCGCGACGCTGGGAGCAGAGCATCTGCGTGACATGCTGGCGATTCGCGAAAGCATGGAGGCTTTTTCGTGCACCTGCATGAGCTTGGGAACCTTCAGTCAGACCGCGGTTGAATTGGCCGACAAAACCCCGATGCAATTGCTCGGTCCCTCCAGCATCGCGCAGTTGTTGCACGATGGCGCCCAAGCCCAAGGGAAGACTCTGAAGCGCTGAAGCTCAGAAGCCGAAGGCGTCAGATAAGCCTCTGACGTGGTTTATTTGGGCAAGTCGCGCGCACCGCTTTCGGGGCGGAACATTTTGAAGCGTTGTTCAGGGCCGATGGTGAAGTAATCGGCTGCGCCACCACCGCGCAAGATGTGGCCTGCCAAGGCCGTCTCGTAGACCCCGTCCTTCAGCAAACGCGGGTCGATGTGAATGCCGACCACTTGGCCAAAAACCATCCAAGTTTCTATGGCTTGGCCTTGCACATCGGCCAGTTGCAAAATTTGTGTGCAACGGCACTCAAAGCTCACCGGGCTTTGCGCCACGCGAGGCACTTGCACGATGCGTGAAGCTTCGGGCGTCAGCCCCGCCAGCTCGAACTCACTCACCTCGGGTGGCACGGCTTCGCAGGTTTTGTTCATCACTTCGGCCAAATCGCGCGTGACCAAATTCCAGACGAACTCGCCTGTGGCTTCGATGTTGTTCAAGGAGTCTTTGCGTCCGATGCTCGAGAACCCAATGACGGGCGGCACGTAATTGAAGGCGCTGAAAAAACTGTATGGCGCCAAATTGAGCACCCCTGAAGCGCTTTGGCTGGAGACCCAGCCAATCGGGCGTGGGCCGACGATCGAGTTGAAGGGATCGTGTTTCAGGCCGTGCCCCAAGTGGGGTTCATAGAAATGCATCATGGGCTCACTCTAAATTGAGAACCGAGGGGTTGTCAGTCATCCACCGGACTTGGGTATCCCCAAAGTTCGTGTCCAAAGCTGTGGATAAGTACTTGAACAATCGTGCCAAACGGCATGCCTGTTGGCTTGCACGGTGTTGCTTAAATTTTAAGCAAGATGTTGGAGCTTGGTTGGGCTTTCACCCTTAACTGGCAAATCCCTCGCAAGCCCCTGCATTGGGTTTGCCGCGACATTCACGCCAGAGGCGGTGGTCTCGCTCCGACGGGGTTTCTGCTGAACCCTTGGGCGGTGGTTTTTTTGGGGTTTTGTTTTTTGGGCCTTTGCCCGGTTTGTCTTTGGTGACCACGGCGTTAAAGGTGTCTGCCGCCAGGCTGGCGCTGGGCAACGCCCCCATGAACAAGATCCCAACGGAGCAGCTCAATATGCTTTTGGCGATGGTCAGTGAAGCCGGAGTCAGCCACCTTTTGGTTGCGTTCATAGAGTTCTCCCTGCCGTTTTTGTGTTCTTCATCATAGGCCGATGGGGTGGGTGTGCAAGGGGGGACACTGGAGGGTCGGCAGAGTCGGTACGATGCGGGCATGAACCTCAAACCCCCTCCTTACATGCGCCAGTCCGTGATGGACTTGGAAGAGTCCCGCATCCGTGAAGTGGCCAACGCCGGCATGGGTCGTTCAGATGTGCTGGCCTTTTGGTTTGGCGAATCCGACGAAGTCACGCCCGACAGCGTGCGCCAAGCGGCCATCGATTCGTTGCAAAAAGGTGAGACCTTTTATGCCCACAACTTGGGCTTGCCCGAGTTGCGTCAGGCGGTGTCCGATTACATGACGCGCTTGCATGGCCCCATCGGGGTCGAGCGGCTCGCGATCACCTCGGGCGGCGTGAATGCCTTGATGCTGGCGGCGCAAGCGCTGATCGATGCTGGCGACGAGGTGGTAGCCGTCACCCCGGTGTGGCCCAACCTCACGGCCCAAGCGGTGGTGATGGGCGCCCATTTGACTTGCGTCCCCTTGCAGCCGGTCAATGGCCAGTGGCAACTGGATATGCCTGCACTCAAAGCGGCCATCACCGACAAAACGCGTTTGTTGATCGTCAACTCGCCGAACAACCCCACGGGTTGGACGCTGACCCAGGCTGAGCAAGCCGAAATCTTGGCGCACTGCCGCAGCACCGGAACTTGGGTGCTGGCTGACGAGGTGTATGAGCGGCTGTATTTTGAAGATGACACCGCCAACGGCTGTGCGCCTTCGTTCTTGGATGTGGCCCATGCCGATGACCGGTTGGTGGTGGTGCACAGCTTTTCGAAGAGTTTTTTAATGACCGGCTGGCGCTTGGGCTGGTTGGTGATGCCCGCTGCCATGACCCACCACATGGGCAAGCTGATCGAATTCAACACCTCGTGTGCTTCGGTCTTTACTCAGCGGGCGGGTGTGGTCGCCTTGCAAAACACCGCCGACATCACGCCGCGAGTGGTGGCTCACCTGAAAGCCTGCCGCGACACCTTGGTGCCGCTTTTGCAAGCGGTTCCGGGTGTCCAGTTAGCACCCGCCAAAGGGGGGATGTACGCCTTTTTCAAACTGGAAGGCCATCCCGATGCCGTGAACACAGCCAAGCGATTGGTCGCAGAAGCCGGCATCGGCTTGGCCCCAGGTGAGGCTTTTGCCCCCGAAGCCGCCGGTTGGTTGCGTTGGTGCTTTGCCTCCAAAGACCTCGGTCGCTTGCGTTTGGGCGTGGAACGGCTGCAAAGTTGGTTGGACCAGCAAGCCCCCAAACCGCGCTCATTGGGCTAACGGCCATTGCAACGGCGGTCTCGCCCATCAGCTTAATTGGGATCTGACCCCGATTAACTGACCCTGATTAAATTGGGTTGGCTTTCAGTCTGGGGTGGTCGCCTGGGGGCTGGGCCATTGATTCGGGCTATAATCAGCCTGTTTTGCGATTTGCAAAGCGCACGCCATTGGCTTTTCCAGCGGGTGGCGCAAGTCAATAACCTCGCTTCAGGCCTATGGGTTCAGAGCGAAATACAAGGAAAAAACCATGATTGCATCTTCAATCAAGGCTGAGGTCGTCAAAGCCAATGCCCGCGCCGCCAACGACACTGGGTCCCCAGAAGTCCAAGTGGCTTTGTTGACAGCCCGTATCAACGAGCTGACACCTCACTTCAAAACACACGCCAAAGACCATCACGGTCGCCGCGGTTTGCTGCGCATGGTGAGCCGTCGCCGCAAGCTGTTGGACTACCTCAAGTCCCGTGATGCTGACCGTTACGTTGCTCTGATCGCCAAGCTTGGCCTGCGCAAATAATCGTCTCTCCAGATGAAAAGCGCCTGAGTTAGTTCACTAGCTCAGGCGCTTTATTCTTTTTTCAGTCGGAATTTGTCAGGGCGATCTCGCGCTGTGTCATTCCACAAGACCTTCAACAGCAGGTTTTATGGAATGGCATCGAGTTCAGAGCGTCAATTTCCGGGCCCACAGTGCAGCCTCATGCGCTTTTGATTTCAGGAGTTCTGAACATGTCCATTTTCAATAAAGTTACCAAAACATTCCAATGGGGCCAGCACACGGTCAAGATGGAAACCGGCGAAGTTGCACGCCAAGCCGGCGGCGCTGTGCTGCTCGACATGGAAGGCACCGTGGTGCTGGCCACTGTCGTGGGTTCCAAGATCGCCAAAGCGGGTCAAGACTTCTTCCCGCTGACGGTCGATTACATCGAGAAAACTTACGCCGCAGGCAAGATCCCTGGCAGCTTCTTCAAGCGTGAAGCCAAGCCCAGCGAGCACGAGACCCTGACGAGCCGTCTGATCGACCGTCCGATCCGTCCTCTGTTTCCCGAAGGTTTTTACAACGACGTGCACGTGGTTATCCACACTGTGTCGTTGAACCCTGAAGTCGATGCAGACATCGCCGCCATGATCGCGGTGTCGGCTGCTTTGTCGATTTCTGGTATCCCGTTCAACGGCCCCATCGGTGCCGCCCGCGTGGGTTACATCAATGGCGAGTACGTGCTGAACCCAGGCCAAACCCAGCGCAAAGACAGCGTGATGGACTTGGTGGTGGCAGGTACCGAAGCTGCTGTGTTGATGGTTGAATCCGAAGCCCTGCAATTGTCTGAAGAAGTCATGTTGGGCGGCGTGGTTTTCGGCCACGAGCAATCGGCCATTGCCATCAATGCCATCCATGAGTTGGTCCGTGAAGCGGGCAAACCTGTGTGGGACTGGCAAGCGCCTGCCCGCGACACCGCTTTCGAAGCCAAGTTGGCTTCATTGGCAGAAGAAAAACTGCGTGCCGCCTACCAGATTCGCAACAAGCAAGCGCGTACACACGCATGCCGCGAAGCCTATGCGTCTGTCAAAGTGGCTTTGTCGGACGAAGGCGTGGCGTTTGATCCTGTCAAACTCGACAACCTGTTGTTCGAAATCGAAGCGCGCATTGTGCGCAGCCAGATTTTGGCCGGTGAGCCCCGCATCGACGGTCGTGACACACGAACCGTGCGCCCCATCGAAATTCGCAACAGCGTGCTCCCCCGTACCCACGGTTCGGCCTTGTTCACCCGTGGCGAAACTCAGGCTTTGGTGATCACCACTTTGGGTACCGAGCGTGATGCGCAGCGCATCGACGCACTGGCGGGCGAGTTTGAAGACCGCTTCATGTTCCACTACAACATGCCTCCCTTTGCAACGGGCGAAGTGGGCCGCATGGGCTCGACCAAGCGCCGCGAAATCGGTCACGGCCGTTTGGCCAAGCGTGCTTTGGCCGCCGTGCTGCCGAGCAAAGAAGAGTTCCCTTACACCTTGCGTGTGGTGTCCGAAATTACCGAATCGAATGGTTCGTCGTCCATGGCTTCGGTCTGCGGTGGCTGCTTGTCGATGATGGATGCGGGT
>JBJOIR010000047.1:0-17235 GCA_046047055.1 Pseudomonadota bacterium
TTTTGGTCACCGGCGAGCAAGCGATTCAGAGCGGGCAATCACTGCACATCCATGTGAGCGCCGAACACCTGCACGCCTTTGACGCCCAAGGTCAACGCATTGAAGGACGCACCGCATGAAACCCATCGCTTCAGAAGCTTGGGTGCTGAACCCGCAAGGCGCCGTGTCGGATGCCCACGCAGCCCTCGCCGATGGCGGCCAATTGCGTGTGGTGTTTCTCTCTGAAACCATGGCCCGACTGAGCTGGGTGCCTCGTGATGGTTTTCGCGAGCCCCGCACGTGGTCTATCGCTCCCGAGGGACACGGCGATGTGCCTTGGGAGGGCCGCTCACGCGACAGTCTGGCGGGCTTTGAGCGCCCTGCAGTCAAAGTAGCGGGCGACCAGTTGGGCACCACCCGCTTGCAGGTGCAACTCAAGGGTGGGCCAGGTTGTGCGGTGCGGGCCATTTGGTCAGACCCCAGCAGCCAGTCGGTGCTCATGGAAGACCGCGTCACCAGTGCCTATTTGGACGAACGGCGCACGGGCTTGGTGCGGCACAGTGTGGTGCGGCATGTGGGCGAACATTATTTTGGTTTGGGTGACAAAACAGGCCCTTTGAATTTGCATGGCCGGCGCTTGCGTTGCCTCGGACAAGACTCAATTGGCTATGACCCCATGAGCGGCGACCCGCTCTACAAGCACTGGCCTTTTGTGCTGACCCGAACCCTGCAGGGCTTGTGGGTAGGCACCTATTACGACACCTTGTCGGCCTGCACCTTTGACTTGGGCTGCGAACACGACAACTACCACGGTCTGTTTCGCAGCGTAGACATCGACGATGGCGACTTGGATTGTTATGTCATGGCCGGACGCACACCGGCCGAAGTCATTGCCCAATTTGTTCGCTTGGTGGGCGGCACGCATTTGCCTCCGCGTTGGACCTTGGGCTACGCGCAAACGGCCATGGGCTTGGCCGATGCGCCCGATGCCCAAAAGCAACTCGACCGCTTCATCGACGAATGCCAGCAGCACCGCATGCCGATTTCTTCGTTTCACTATGGCTCGGGCTACTCCAGTCGAGGCAAACAGCGCTATGTGTTCACTTGGAACCACAGCAAGTTCCCCGACCCTCAAGCTGTTAACGCCAAGTTCCACCAGGCCGGCATGCGTTTGGTGGCCAACCTGAAACCGTGTTTGCTGGACGACCACCCCGCCTATGCCGACTTGAAAGAAGCCCACGCCTTCGTTGAGCACGCAAGCTCACAGGCGCCAGTGGTCGAACCATATTGGGATGGCCAGGGCGCGCACCTCGACTTCACCAAGCCCCAAGCCATTGCATGGTGGCAGTCGCAATTGCGCGAAAAAATTCTCGAAAAAGGCATCGAGATCGGCTGGAACGACAACAACGAATACGCCATTGCTGCCGAAGACGCCATCAGCGCGGGCTTTGGGCAGGCCATGCCCATTCACCGCTCTCGGCCGTTGCATGCCTTGCTCATGACACGCGCCACCTTCGAGGCACAACTGGCATGGCAAGCTCAGCAAGGCGGCCAGGAGCATGCCTTCACGGTCACCCGTGCCGGCCCTCCGGGCATCCAACGCTATGCGCAAACCTGGTCAGGCGACAACACCACCAGTTGGGCCACCTTGAAGTGGAACATCCGCACCGGCTTGCAAATGAGCCTGTCCGGCATGTTCAACATCGGGCACGATGTGGGCGGTTTTTATGGCCCCTTGCCCGAGCCCGAGTTGTTTGTACGCTGGGTTCAAGCGTGCGCCTTGAACCCGCGCATGGTCATGAACTCATGGAAAGCCGGCAACGTGAGCAACGTGCCGTGGATGCACCCCTCGGTGACCGATGGCGTGCGTTCTGCCATTGAGTTGCGCTACCGACTCATGCCCTACCTGTGGGCCTGCTTTGAAGCGGCCAGCCGCGACGCGGTGCCCATTATTCGACCCACGTTCTATAACTTTCCAGACGACGAACAATGCCTGCTGGACTGTGACGAGTTCATGCTGGGGACGTCATTGTTGGTCGCGCCTGTGGTGCAAGCCGGTGCCAAAACCCGAAGCTTGTACCTGCCCGCCTTGCCCGATGGCTTGGGCTGGATCGACTTTCACAGCCGCCAACGTTTCTCGGCGGGTCACTGCCACACCGTGCCGGCCGATGTGCATCAATTGCCCTTGTTTGTGGTTCAAGGCGCGGCCATTCCGGTCGCAGCGCCCCTTGCGGGTTCGGTCCCTCGGCACGATGATCCGGTGAGCGAAGTGTTGCAGTTTTAACAGTGGAGGCGATGGTTCATCGCCCTCATCCCGTACTCACCCCATACTCACCCTCTTACTCGGCTTCGTATCGCCATGGCCCTTGTTGCCCACGGCCTTGCACTTGATATCGGTTGTCGAAGCAACGCGCGCAGCTTGGTCTAGAAGAAAAGCATGTGCGCGGCCACCAAGGCCAAGAAACCCGAAAATGCCAACTGCAATTTGCGCTTGTCCATGCGCTGAGACAAACGCGCACCGGCATTGGCAAACACCACACTGATGACGCTGATGCCCATGAAAGCGCTCAGATGAACATAACCCCAAGTGGTCGCCGTGTCATGGCCCGTCATGCCCAAGCCCAAAGCGCCAATCAGCGAAATCGGAATGGCCACCGCCGAACTCACGACCACCGCTTGTCGCATGTCAATGCCCCGCAGCACCAAATAAGGCACGGTCATGGCGCCACCGCTCACGCCCAGCAAAGTTGAGATATGGCCAATGACCAAACCAGCGCCCATCAACTCAGGCTTGGCAGGCGCGGCAAGGCTGACATCGTTGGCTTTTTTGCGCAACAGGGTGATACAGGTCAGCAGGGCAAACAGACCAAAGCCCAGCTTCAATCCCGCTGTAGGCAACACATTGGCCAAGTACACCGCCAACACAGCCCCCATGCTGACCGCAGCGCTCAACCACAACAGAGGTTCGAATTGCATGCGCTTGGCGCGCCAATGGGTCCAACTGCTGGTGACCGAGGTGACCACGATGCATGCCAACGAAGTGGCTACCGCGTAATGCATGACCTGTGGGCCCAACACCGGGTCAAGGCGCCACAGAAAGTAAAGCGTGGGCACGATCACCAAGCCACCGCCAACCCCAAACAAGCCCGCAGTAAACCCCCCTGCGGCACCCACCAACAGGTACAACAACCACAAAGGCATCATGTCGGGTTGGCCTGAAATTGCCCAAACTGGCTGCGGCAATACATCAGCGCTGCGGCATCGTGCCAGCCAAAATCTTGCACTTGGCCAATGACGATGTGGTGATCGCCCGCGTCCACCAGTTGGTGCAGCGTGCAATCAAACCAAGCCATGGCTTCAGACAAACGCAGACGTTCACTGGCTTGGCGTTGCACGGGCACATTGGCAAAACGCGCCGCCATGTCGCCTGTGGCGAACTGGCGGGCCAAGCCTTGCTGGGCCTGTGCCAGCACGCTCACACTGAAACCGCCCGACTGCACAAACGCATCCAAACTGCTGGCGGCTTTTCGAATGCTCCACAACACCAAGCGGGGTTCTAAGGACACCGACGCAAACGAGTTGCAGGTCATGCCCCAGTCGCAGTCTTGCCAACGGGCGGTGACCACCGTGACGCCGGTGGCAAAACACGACAGCGCTTTGCGGTACTCGGCTGGATCAGTCTCACGGGATACCGGCGAATTGGCAGGCGCGTGGGCTGACAGGGTCGCAGACATGGCATCGGGCATCAGGCGCATGGCAGGGCTTTCGGTTGAGGTGGACGTGGCGCTCAAGGCACTTCGTGGCCGTTGGCCAGCTCATACAGTTCGTACCAAGTTTGGCGGTCCATGGGCACCTGGAGTGCTTGAGAAAATGCGCCAATGCGATCGAGTTGGTTGCTGCCCATCACCGGCAACACGCCCACGGGGTGGTGCATCAGCCAAGCCATGGCCACAGCCGTGGTGTCTGCTCCACTGGCTTTGGCCAGTTCGGCCAATCGGGGCGCCAAACGGGCCGCTGCGGAACCCGCCTGTGTGGCCTGGCTGTGCAACCGGCCGCCTCCCAAGGGCGACCAAGCCATCACGGGCATGCGGTGTTGTTGTGCATGGGCAATCTGACCGTTGATGAACGGTGCGGTGTGCAACAGGCTGAGCTCGATTTGGTTGGTTTGCAAGCGGTGCTTCATGCGCGATTGCAACAGGTCGACGTCCCAAGGCATGTAGTTGGACACGCCCACACCGCGCACCTTGCCACTGTCAATCAGACCATCCAAGCAGGCGCCCAGGGCTGTTGCATCGCACAACGGGTCGGGGCGGTGAATGAGCAACAAATCAATCACCTCCACGCCAATGCGCTGCAAAGAGCGCTCAACGCTGGCCGTGACATGCGCGGGCGAGGTGTCGTAGTGCTTGACCCGTGTGCCAGGCCATTGCTGTGACAACAACATGATGTCGGTTTTGGTGACGATCTCGATTTGTTCGCGCAACGCAGGCCGGGCCTTGATGGCCTCGCCAAACAACGCCTCACAACGGTAATCGCCATAAATGTCGGCATGGTCAAAGGTGGTGATGCCTTGGGCCAGACACGCGTCGATGCGCGCCAAGTTGGCCGACACGCTGGTGGTATCGGCTTCTGACAAACGCCAAACGCCGTAGGCCATTTGGCTGAGAGAGCGCCCATTGGGCAGGGTCATGCGGTTCATATCAGGGGTACTCGGTTGAGATCGTCAAAGTCAGCGGCGCGCACCCACACCCAATGGGGTGGCAGGTGTGGCTGCAGGCACGCGGCCGTAAGCATGTGCCAGTGACACGGTTTGGAGGTGAGGCAGCACCTTGGTGCCAAAAATTTCGCACTCTTGCAGATGGGGGTAGCCCGAAAAAATAAAAGCGCGAATGCCCATTTTCATATAGTCGTGAATGGTGCTCAGCACTTGGTCCACACTGCCCACCAGCGCCGCGCCACAGCCGCTGCGGGCGCGGCCCACGCCGGTCCACAAGTGCGGCTCGATGTAACCCTCTGCATCAGCAATCTCGCGGTTGGCGCTTTGCAGTGACACCCCCAGGCTCTTGGCATCCAACGCGCGTTGGCGAATTTCTTTGCCTTTGTCGTCGTCCAACTTGGACACCAGCTCACGCGCGTACTCACGCGCCTCGGCCTCGGTATCGCGCACGATCATGTGCACCCGCAAACCATAGTCGAGCAAGCGCTTGTGTTTTTCGGCTTGCGCGTGCACATCGCGCATGCGCTGAGCCAATACTTCTTTCGGTTCAGGCCACATCAAATAGGTGTCGCAATGTGCGCCGCACAAGGCCAAGGCGTCTGGGCTGTAGCCCCCAAAATACAACAACGGGCCGCCAGTTTGATATGGGCGCACCGGGTCGGTGGACAACCCTTTGATGTTGTAGATCTGGCCTTCGTAGTTAATTTCGTCTTGCGTCCAGGCTTGCTTCAAGATCTCGACCACCTCCCAACTGCGGCGGTAGCGGTAAGCACTGTCTTCTTGCTGCCCCGGAAAATCCGAAGAGATCACGTTCAAGGTCAAACGCCCTTCCATCATGTGGTCCAGCGTGGCCACGGTGCGCGCCAGCATGGCAGGCTGCACTTCACCGCACCGAATAGCGGCCAGCATGTTCATGCGTTTGATCTGAGGCGCCATGCCAGCTACAAAGGTCAACGTGTCTTGCCCCACTTGGTATGACGATGGGCACAAGATGTTCCTGAACCCGAGCTCATCAGCCCGCTTGGCAATGCGGCTGGTGTTGGCCCAGCTGCTGCGCAATGAACTCTCGGGCACACCCAAGTGCTGAAAATCATCGGAACACAAGGGCGCAAACCAAGCCACCTCGGCACCGGCAATGTCTTCACCCCTGACCGGAACAATGCTCATGGCAGACCTTTCAAAATAATGAAGGAATAGTATATGAATTGAGCCAACTTCACATCAGGGTTTGCCCGAGCCCGCAGATCCTTTGCCATACTGTGGGCCATGCCCGTCCCCACTCCCGCCAAGCCCTTACCGGTTTATTTGCAGATATCTGAACTGTTGGCTCGCCAAATCAAAGCGGGCTATTGGCGCAAGGGCGAGCGGCTGCCTACCGAGGCCGAATTGGCTCAGACCCTCGATGTCGCTGTCGGCACCGTGCGCAAAGCTTTGGCCTTGTTGTCTGACCAAGGCGTGCTCGAGCGCAAACAAGGCTCGGGCACTTATGTCAAACAAGTTGCCGGAACACAGCGCATTTATGAACTGTTCCGCCTCGAACTCAACACGGGCCCAGGCTTGCCCACCGCCCACATCCTGGAAGTCAGCCGACAGCGCCGGCCCGCCTCCATCCCGCCGCTTGGCGAGGGCGGACCCCACGCATGGCGGGTGCGCCGCTTGCGTTTTTTGAGCCAAGTGCCGGTGGCACTGGAAGAAATTTGGTTCGATGCGGCTCACTGCCCACAACTCAAAGCCGACGAGTTGGGCGACTCGATGTATTTGTTTTACCAAGAGCGCTTTGGCACCTGGATCTCGCGCGTCGAAGACCGCTTGAGTGCAGCCCCAGCACCCGACTGGGCCGTACCACCTGGTGACTTGAGCGCCGGCCAATGTGCGGGCTTCATTGAGCGGTTGTCATGGACCGCCAACAACACTCTGGCCGAATACTCGTTCACTTGGTTTGATCCCAAGCGGTGTCGGTATTCGTCGCGCCTGAGCCAATAAACAGTGGCCAAGCGCGGCTGGCCTGTTGGGTACGGGCGGGACCATTGAAACAAAAAAAAGGCCCCTCACGGGGCCTTTTGACCAGCAGCGGTTCAAGCCCTTAAAAAATCAGCTTCACACCGGTTTTGCTTTGCAGTTGCTCGGGGCTCACACCCGGCGCCAACTCGACCACCTTCAAGCCCGCATCGGTCACATCCATAACCGCCAGATCGGTGATGATGCGGTCGACCACGCCCACGCCGGTCAAAGGCAGTGTGCATTGGGGCAAGATTTTCAGGTCTTCGGTGCCGTCTTTCTTTTTGGCCACGTGCTCCATCAAAATGATCACCCGCTTCACGCCGGCCACCAAATCCATGGCGCCGCCCATGCCCTTGACCATCTTGCCGGGAATCATCCAGTTGGCCAGATCGCCTTTTTCGCTGACTTGCATGGCGCCCAAGATGGACAAGTTGATCTTGCCCCCCCGGATCATGGCGAACGACTGCTCGCTGCCAAAAATGGACGAGCCCTTGATGGTGGTCACGGTCTGTTTGCCCGCGTTGATCAAGTCGGCATCCACTTCGTCTTCGGTCGGAAACGGGCCAATGCCCAGCATGCCGTTTTCGCTTTGCAGCCAAACCTCTTTGTCGGCCGGCACAAAGTTGGCCACCAGCGTGATGCCCAGGTTCACATAAAAACCATCTTCCAGTTCGTGTGCCGCACGGGCGGCCATTTGGTCTTGACTCCAGCTCATATCAGACTCCTGCTTTCTCGGTGATGGTGCGTTTTTCAATGCGCTTTTCGGGGTTCTGGTTCAGCACAATGCGGTGCACATAAATGCCGGGCAAGTGCACGCTGTCCGGGTGCATGGCACCGGTTTCCACAATCTCTTCAACCTCAACCACACACACCTTGCCCGCCATGGCCACCGCAGGGTTGAAGTTGCGCGAGGTGTAGCGGAACTGCAAGTTGCCCGATTTGTCAGCGCGGTGGGCTTTGACCAGCGACACGTCGGGCACCAACGAATGCTCCATCACATAGGTTTCGCCGTCAAACTCGCGCAACTCTTTGCCCTCAGCCACCAAGGTGCCGACACCGGTCTTGGTAAAAAAGGCCGGAATGCCCGCGCCCCCGGCGCGCAATTTTTCGGCCAGCGTGCCTTGCGGTGTGAACTCCAAAGCCAACTCACCGGCCAAGTACTGGCGCTCAAATTCTTTGTTTTCGCCCACATAGGACGAAATCATCTTTTTGATTTGGCGTGTTTCGAGCAACTTGCCCAGACCAAAGCCGTCCACGCCTGCGTTGTTGGAGATGGCGGTCAGGTTTTGCACGCCACTGTCACGCAGCGCGTCAATCAAGGCTTCGGGAATGCCGCACAAGCCAAACCCGCCCACGCCAATGAGTTGCCCGTCAGCCACGATGCCTTTGAGGGCCTCTGCTGCGGAAGGAAAAATCTTGTTCACACCGGTCTCCAACTGAGGATGAAAACGCTACGATACTACGTAATCAGATACGTAGTATTTCGTAGAGGCAGCCCCTAGCCTTTTTGAGAACCCATCAACCTGACGACGACATGAACCACGACATCGACTACCGGCTGGCCTTTGACTTGGCGCCCATCGGCATGGTGTTGTCGCGCAACCGTGCCATGGTGGACTGCAACCAACGCGTGTGTGAAATGTTTGGCGTCAGCAAAGCACAACTGATCGGCCAAAGCTTTCAGCTGCTCTACCCCAGCGCAGACGAGTACGAGCGCACCGGCCAGCGAATTGCCCCCATCTTGAACACCCAAGGGGTGTATGCCGATGACCGGGTGATGAAGCGGGTGGATGGCCGCTTCAAAGGCGAAACCTTTTGGTGCCATGTGACGGGTCGCGCACTCAACCGCGAGGCCCCGCATGAGGCCGGCATTTGGACATTTGAAGATTTGTCAGCCCGCAAACCCGTCAAGGCCGAATTGACCGCACGAGAGCGCGAGGTGGCCGCCCACCTGATGGACGGCCTGACGAGCAAAGAGATTGGCCGGGCCTTGGGCATCAGCCACCGAACGGTGGAGATTTACCGCGTGAAATTGATGCGCAAATACCAAGCCTCAGGGGCCGCGGACTTGATTAAAAAATTGCTCCGCGGCTGAATTCGGGCTGCCGTCAGGCCTTCGATTCCACCACCTCGGTCACCGAGCGAAAAGCCTCAATGGCGGTCGGGAAACCGCAATACACCGTGGCATGCAACATCACCTCGCGCAACTCTTCTGGGGTCGCACCATTGTTCAAGGCCCCACGCACGTGGCCTTTGAGTTCTTGCTGCTTGCCCAATGCGGCCAACATGGCCACGGTCACCAGACTGCGGGTTTTCAAATCGAGTCCGGGGCGCTGCCACACATTGCCCCACGCATTGCGCGTGATGAACTCTTGCATGGGCAGGGTGTAATCGGTGGCATTGCCAAAAGCACGGTCAACAAACTCAGGCCCCATAACTTGGGTGCGCGTCTCGATGCCGGCCTGAAACACCGCGTCGTCGGGTCGTTCTGCACGGGCTTTTTGCGAAGGGGTGGGTGTTGTGGACATGACAAGCTCCTTAAACAACCGTGAGCATAATGCGTTCGAAACCGATTCAAGCCCTCTTGTTCAGCAGACTTTGAAAGACAACACATGAACGCCCGCTACCCTGCCCCCGAGATCAAGGATTTGCCTGAGGACATTCGCGCCAAAGTGCTAGAGGTGCAAGAAAAAGCCGGGTTTGTGCCGAATGTGTTTTTGGCTTTTGCCCGTCGCCCTGCCGAATGGCGGGCCTTTTTTGCCTACCACGATGCGTTGATGGTGCCCGAGTCAGTGGGGCGCGAGAGCCGCCTCACCAAAGGCGAGCGCGAGATGATCGTGACCACCACCAGCGCCAGCAACAAGTGTCTGTATTGCGTGGTGGCCCACGGCGCCATTTTGCGCATTTATGAAAAAAATCCGCTGGTGGCAGACCAAGTGGCCGTGAACCACCGCAAGGCCGACATCTCGCCGCGTCAGCGCGCCATGCTCGACTTTGCCTTGAAGGTCTGCCAACACTCGGACGAAATTGAGGAAGCCGACTTTGCCGCCTTGCACGCCCATGGCTTCGATGACGAAGACATTTGGGACATTGCCGCCATCACCGCATTCTTTGGTTTGAGCAACCGCATGGCCAGCTTCAGCGGCATGGTGCCCAACCCCGAGTTTTATGTGATGGGCCGTTTGCCCAAAGCCAAGCCGTCGGCCTGATCGGGCTTAGCCTGAACGGGCTTGGCCAGCAACGCCCACGCCATTTGGGTCAAGGCGTCTTCGAAGGCGGGGCTGCCCAACAGCGGCGACTTCTCGAGACTGGCACTGCGCAAGGTGCCAATGACCGAGCGGGTCAAGACAAACATTTGAGCCGCGCTGGGCGACTGCAATGCAGGGTGATCGATGCGCTCGAAAAAGATCGCTAGCCGATCGGCTACTTGTCGCACCGCACTGGCGGTTTCATCGGGTTTTTCCAGGGTCCAGCCAAGCCGAATCAGGGTTTGGCTGAGGCCTTTTCCGCTGGCAAATCCGAGCAGCAAAATATGGATGGCTTTGCTCAAGAGTTCACGGCCGTCCATGTGCTGCACATCGACTCGCGACTCGAGGGCGCTGAGGTAACTTTCGAGTTCTTGCAGCACCAAGTCTTGCCCTCTGGAGGCCATGGCGCGCACCAGCATTTCTTTGCTGGGAAAGTATTGGTAGAGCGTGCCAATCGAAAAACCCGCCACCGCGGCCACTTTGTTGGTGCTGAGGGCCGCTTCGCCTTCTTTGTCCAAAATGTGAGCAGCTGCTTTAAAAAGGGTTTGAATGGTCTTTTGCGCGCGCTCTTGTGTCGGCTCGCGACGCTTGCTGCCAGAGGCTTCAGGCTTGATTTTAAGAATCGGCTTGACCATGCGATGACCTTGAATAAAACATGAGCAAATTGCGAGTTGTAGACGGTTTAAAAACCTGAATAATGCTCAGATTCTGACTGATTTCAAGGATGAGTTCCATGAACACTGCCGCGCACGCCCCCACAGACCTGACCATTCGGCGGTTGGCTGTCGATTTGAGCCAAGGCTTTTCACGCCACTGGAACGGCGGAGATGCCTTCTTGACCGCCTTCTCCAACGCCCTGTCCATGAGCTTCCCGGTGGGTGAACAGTTTTTCATTGACGCGGTCAAGCACGGCGCCAAAGCACTGCCCGACACCCCCGAAAACGCCGATTTGAAAAGCGTGGTCAAAGGCTTCATTGGCCAAGAAGCCACCCATAGGCACCTGCACGCTTTGTACAACGCGCACCTCGAAAAACAGGGCTTGGTCAACCACTGGGGCCCGCGCTCTGAACGGCGCTTGGAAAAAGGCCGTCAGATGTTGTTCGAGAAAAGCGACAAGGGCTACATGCACGAGTTGGCCATGACCGCCGCCTTTGAGCATTTCACCTCGATCTTTGGCGACCTGACTTTGGAGCGCATCGACCAGCCAGGCGACTGGTTTGCCGGTGCCGAGCAACCCCTGCAAACCCTGTGGCGCTGGCATGCGGCCGAAGAGTCCGAGCACAAATGTGTGGCCTTTGACCTGTACCAACGCTTGGGCGGTAACCATGCTTGGCGCATGCGCTGGTTCTGGTACGTGACAGTGCAATTCAGCACCGATGTCTTTCGCCAAACCGTGAACAACTTGTGGCACGACAAAACCCTGTTCAAGCCCAGCACCTGGTGGTCGGCCAGTCGCTTTTTGTTCGGCCGACACGGCATGGTCTGGCGCGTGGCCAAACCCGTTTGGGCTTACACCCGCAAAGACTTCCACCCCATGCAAGTCGGTCACCCCACACAGGCCCAAGACTGGCTGACAGGCCATGCCCACCAGTGGTCGGCGGTGGGCAGCAAGGCCTGAGCAAAAACGTTGGGGCCCATGACCTCCGGCATGTGAGCAGTCAGGTGGGGCGCCCCTTCGAGAGACCGCTTGGATGACGCATAAAATGCGCCGATGCCCTTTGCTGCTGTGAAGGGCGCTCCATTTGCACCTTCTTACCGAGACATTTATGAGCCCCGAAGAGATTTTGAGCACCTATGGCCCCCGCGAATCCATGGACTACGACGTCGTCGTGGTGGGCGGCGGCCCAGCCGGCCTGTCAACCGCCATTCGTTTGAAACAACTGGCTGCTGAAAAAGGCCAAGATGTCTCCGTCGTGGTGCTCGAAAAAGGTGGCGAGCCAGGTGCCCATATTTTGTCGGGCGCCATCATGGACCCGAAGGCCCTGACCGAATTGTTTCCCGACTGGAAAGAACGCGGCGCGCCTCTGAACCAACCCGTGACCGACGATGCTTGGAGCTTTTTGTCCGAAAAAGGCGCCTTCCGCACGCCCGGCTTGTTTTTGCCCGAGTGCGCACAAAACCACGGCAACTACATCGTTAGCTTGAGCAACTTCACGCGCTGGCTCGCACAACAAGCTGAAAACATGGGTGTCGAAATCTTCCCCGGCTTCACAGCCGCCGAAGTGCTTTACAACGACGACGGCAGCGTCAAAGGCGTGGCCACCGGCAACATGGGCGTGGGCAAAGATGGCGAGCCCACAGAGAACTTTCAGCTGGGCATGGCCTTGCACGCCAAGTACACCGTGTTTGCCGAGGGCGCACGCGGTCATTTGGGCAAGCAACTGATTGCCCAGTTCAAGCTCGACGAAGGCCGCGACCCGCAAACCTATGGCATTGGCATCAAAGAAGTTTGGGAAATCGACCCCTCACGCCACACACCCGGTTTTGTGATGCACAGCGCAGGCTGGCCGATGGACAACAACACCTACGGCGGCGCTTTCATGTACCACATGGAAGACAACAAAGTCGCCATTGGCTTTGTGGTGGGGCTGGATTACGCCAACCCTTGGCTGAGCCCGTTTGAAGAATTCCAGCGCTGGAAAACCCACCCCAACATCAGCTGGTATTTCAAAAACAACGAAGGCGAAGTGAACGCCAAACGCCTGGGCTATGGCGCGCGCGCCATCACGGCCGGCGGCTTGATGAGCCTGCCCAAGACCGTGTTCCCCGGTGGCGCCTTGGTGGGTTGCGACGCGGGCTACCTGAATGTGAGCCGCATCAAGGGCAGCCATGCCGCCATCAAGACCGGCATGCTGGCCGCCGAGGCCGCCTATGACGCGCTGCTGGCAGGTCGCCAACACGACGAATTGACCGCTTATCCCGAAGCCTTTGAAGCCAGCTGGTTGTACACCGAGCTGAACAAATCGCGCAACTTCAAAGCGTGGTTCAAAAAGGGTTTGGGCGTGGCCACCCTGATGAACGGCATTGAGCAGTTTGTGTTGCGCGGCCACATTCCGTGGACCTTGCGCCGCAACAAACCCGACCACCTCTACATCAAGTCGGCCAATGAGTGCCAAAAGATCAAGTACCCCAAGCCCGATGGCAAACTGACTTTTGACAAGCTGTCGAGCGTGTTCATCAGCAACACCAACCACGAAGAGAACCAGCCCGCTCACCTGACCTTGAAGGACAGCACCATTCCCAACATGGTGAACCTGGCGATTTACTCGGGTCTAGAGGCGCGCTATTGCCCTGCTGGTGTCTATGAGTACGTGAAAAACGAAGACAAAACCGATCGACTGCAAATCAATGCGCAAAACTGCTTGCATTGCAAGACTTGCGACATCAAAGACCCTACGCAAAACATCGTTTGGGTCACGCCCGAGGGCGGCGGCGGCCCCAACTACACCGGCATGTGATTTTCAGCCTGCCGGCACCCCACCCCAGAGGCTCGCATGAGCCTCTTTTTTTTGCGCCGCCCAGCCTTTGCGGTGCGTCACCTTGGCATCAGTACCCCCGCGAAAACCCGTAGCCCATCGCACCAAAGTGCACCCCATAATTAAACTTGTATGACAAGTTGATCCGCAACCTGTTGTCGTCCACTGATCCATCAAGAGGAGCTATTCGATGAAATTGAGCAAACTGATGTTGGGGTTGAGTTTGGCTGTGGGTCTGATGACCACAGCGACTGCGCAGGTCACCATGCGCAACAGCATTTCCGTTGGGCAAAACTCCCACCAAGGCGAAGCCATTGACACGCTGGCCAAGGAAGTTGAGAAGCGCACCAATGGCCGCATCAAGATTCAAAACTTCTACTCCGGCTCTTTGGGCGGCGAGCGCGAATCGATCGAATCCGTGCAATTGGGCACCCAAGAATTGGCCACCACATCGACCGGCCCCGTGCCCAACTTTGTGCCTGAGTCGCGCATCCTGGACGTGCCCTTCTTGTTCCGTGACAAAGCACACGCCCGCGCTGTGCTGGACGGCCCCATTGGCCAAGAGCTGCTGACCAAGTTTGACTCCAAGGGCTTCAAGGCTTTGGCTTGGGGTGAAAACGGTGTTCGCCACATGACCAACAGCAAGCGTGCCGTGAACGAACCCGGCGACTTGAAGGGTCTGAAGATGCGCACCATGGAAAACCCCGTGCACGTCGCCGCCTACAAGAGCTTGGGCATCGTGACCACCCCCATGGCTTTCCCTGAAGTGTTCACCGCGCTGCAGCAAGGCACTGTGGACGGTCAAGAAAACCCCCTGTCGGTGATCATGGCTTCCAACTTTGACCAAGTGCAAAAGCACCTGACACTGACCGGCCACGTTTACTCACCCGTGGTGATTTTGATGAACAAGGCTTCGTTTGAAAAGCTCAGCGCTGCAGACAAGCAAATCTTCTTGGACTCCGCCAAAGAAGCTGTCAAGGCCAACCGTGCGCGCGTGGACAAAGACGATGCCAATGGCGTGGCTGAGTTGCGCAAAAAAGGCATGAACATCATCGAGAACGTGGACAAGTCCAAGTTCTTGGCCACCATGGGCCCCGCCATGGCCGAGTTTGAAAAACAATTCGGCAAAGCCAATTTGGACCGCATTCGCAACTACAAGTAATTTGAAACTTGAAAAACGCCCACCCAATTCCAAATGGGTGGGCGTTTTTGATTTTGTCGTGAAGGAATTCTTATGCGAGCGCTGTTGTTGAGTGTGGAAAGGCTAACCACCGCCTTTTCCATGCTGGTGGCCTGTGTGATGCTGGCGTTGGCCGCATGCCTTGGCATGCTGCAAATATTTACCCGGTTTGTGCTGGAAGTGCCCCTCGAATGGACCGAGGTCATCATCCGCTTCAGTCTGATCTGGATGGTGTTCATGGGCATTCCTATGGCCTTTCGGCAAGGCGCGATGGTCAGTGTGGACGTGCTGTACCGTTGGAGCGGCGCGCGCATGAAAAGATTTTTGGACACCATGGTCGCCTTGGCTGCGCTGACCTTGGTCTGCATCATCATTTGGTGGGGCTGGGACTATGCCCAGCGTGGCAAAGTGCAGTCCATGATTGGACTCGAAGATGTGTCAATGTTTTGGGCCTACATGGCTTTGCCTGTGGGCGCGGCCTTCAGTGTGCTGAGCATTGTCGGCAATTGGCTGGACCCACAGCGCCTTGAATTGGAGACAGCACAATGAGCGTCGTCATGCTTTGCACCATGGTGCTGTGCTTTGCACTCACCATTTCGGTGGCGGTTTCCATTGGATTGTCGGCCATTGTCGGCATACAAATTGGCAACGCCAACATGCTCATCTCCGTCAAAGAGATGTTCAACTCCATCAACAAATTTCCACTCGCGGCCATTCCCTTCTTCATCTTGGCCGGCAACATCATGGAAACTGGGGGCATCTCGCGCCGTTTGGTCGAATTTGCCAAAAGCATCGTGGGCGGTGTTCAAGGCGGATTGCCCATGACCTGCGTGCTGACTTGCATGATTTTTGCGGCCGTTTCAGGTTCATCGGTGGCCACCACCTTTGCCATCGGCACCATCCTGATTCCCGCACTCATCAAACACGGTTACCCCACCACCTATGCAGCTTCGTTGCAAGCCACCTCGGCCGAACTGGGGGTGATCATTCCACCCTCGATCCCGATGATCCTGTATGGCGTGAGTGCCGAAGTCTCCATTGGTGAGTTGTTCATCGCCGGCTTTGGCCCCGGTTTGTTCATTGGCGCTGCGCTGATGTTCTGGGTCTGGATTTACTGCAAATTCAAAGGCTGGGGCAAGAACGATGGCGAGGGACGCTTGAGCTTTGGCAAGGCCTCTTGGCAAGCCGGTTGGGCCTTGATGATGCCAGTCATCATTTTGGGTGGCATTTACGGCGGGGTGTTCACGCCCACCGAGGCCTCGGCAGTCGCGGTGTTTTACGCCTTGGTTGTCGGCATGTTCATTTACCGCGAAATCAAGCTGAAAGACCTGTTCACCATCATGCGCAAATCGGTGCTCTCCAGTGCCGTGATCATGTTCATCATTGCCAACGCTGGTTTGTTCGCCTTCCTGATCACCCGGGCAGGTGTGCCCGAAGCCATTGGCCATTGGCTGCAAGACATCCTCCAGTCACCCGCCTACTTTTTGTTGGGCGTCAATGCAGCGTTGTTCCTGATCGGCATGTTCATCGAAACCAGTGCCGCCATCATCGTGTTGGCGCCCATCTTGGCGCCGGTGGCGGTGCACTTTGGCATTGACCCGGTGCACTTTGGCTTGATCATGGTGGTCAACTTGGCCTTGGGCATGATCACCCCACCATTTGGGGTCAATCTTTTCGCCGCTTGCACGGTGGCCCGCATTTCTCTTGATCGCATGATCAAAGACTTGATCCCCTTTGTGTTGGTGATCTTGGCTTGTCTGATGGTCGTGAGTTATGTGCCGGCTTTGTCACTCACTTTGCGTGATTTGGTGTACGCCAAATAAAGCTAAAATTCCGCGCATCCTTCCAGCCTGGCCCCTCGGGCCAGGCTTTTTTTTGAGCTCATCATGCCCATCCAATACTCCGAAGACCACACCTGGCTGCAAATTGACGACCAGGGTGACGGCAGCACCGCCGTCATGGGCATCACCGTGCATGCCCAAGACACCTTGGGTGACATTGTTTTTGTCGACTTGCCCGCCATTGGCAAAACCTTTGCGGCCAAAGAAGTGGCCGGCGTTGTCGAGTCGGTCAAAGCCGCTGCCGATGTGCACATGCCTGCCGGCGGCGAAATCATCGAAGTCAACGAAGCCCTGCGTGCCGACCCCTCGTTGGCCAACTCCGACCCCTTGGGTCAAGGCTGGTTTTTCAAGGTGCGGTTGACCCAATTGGCCGATCTTGATGCCTTGCACGACGAAGCCAGTTATCAAAAATTGACAGCCTGAAAAGGGGCTGTAAAATCCCACCATTCGCTTCCCAAAGGGGTAACACCGGTTTTGCAACTGTTGCCCCACGTCGGTTCCAACCCGACGTTCACCGCGGGAGAGATTGAAGGCCCCAAGCCTTCAACGCCGAAGGAGCAACCACCCCGGAAACTCTCAGGCAAAAGGACCGTGGTGAACAAAGCACTCTGAAGAGTTGTCAGGATTCGTCCCCTGGCACACCGCAGGAGCAAGCCCAAGCCGCAATGGCCGGGTGAATCTCTCAGGTTTCAAACAGAGGGGGTCGTTCTGCACACATGCGGTGTGCAGTGCGTCCATCCGTTTGAGACGTCTTTCTGAGAGTACTTCATGAGCTTCAATAAAAAACACATGG
>JBJOIR010000048.1:0-16639 GCA_046047055.1 Pseudomonadota bacterium
CTACAATCGGCGGGTGGCTGCTGAACGTACTCAAAACGACCTTCTTGAACTCTGGCCCCAGATCCAGATCTGGGCGCGTGAGCTTGGATTGTCCCAAATTGGCGTGACGGGCATTGATTTGTCCTCCGCTGAGCCCGGATTACAGGCGTGGTTGGCGGCGGGTTTCCATGGCAGCATGGGCTACATGCAAAGCCATGGCTTGAAACGCGCGCGTCCTGCCGAGTTGCAGCCGGGCACGGTCAGCGTCATCACGGCGCGCATGGATTATTTGCCGCAAGACAGCCCCCCCAACTGGCTCGCGCAAGAAACCGCCAGGCTGCTGCAGCCCGGTGAGGCGGTTGTCTCGGTTTACGCCCGTGGCCGCGATTACCACAAGGTGCTGCGCAGCCGCTTGCAAAAACTTCAAGAGCGCATTGCGCAAGCCATCGGGCCGTTTGGTCACCGTGTCTTCACCGATTCGGCGCCCGTGATGGAGGCCGAGTTGGCCACCCGCAGCGGCATGGGCTGGCGTGGCAAACACACCTTGGTGCTGAACCGCACTGCCGGTTCGATGTTCTTTTTGGGCGAGTTGTTTGTGGACTTTGCCCTGCCCGAAACGCCTGCCGTTTCGGCCCATTGCGGCGAGTGCAAAGCGTGCATCGACATCTGCCCCACGCAGGCCATCGTGGCGCCTTATCGCTTGGATGCGCGGCGTTGCATTTCTTATTTGACGATTGAGCATGCGGGGCCCATCGACGTGTCTTTGCGGCCCTTGATTGGCAACAGAATTTACGGTTGTGACGATTGCCAGCTGGCCTGCCCGTGGAACAAATTTGCACAAACCAGCCCGCTGCCCGATTGGCAAGCCCGCGAGGGTTTGGGCGCTGCCAGTGTGGTCACTTTGCTGGGATGGTCAGAGGCCGAGTTTTTGCGGCGCACCGAAGGCAGCGCCATTCGCCGCATTGGGCATGCCCGTTGGGTGCGCAATTTGGCTTTGGCCGCAGGCAACGCGCTGGCTTCTTCGTTGGTGTCCCAACCTGATCGCGATGCCTTGCTGTTCGCCCTCAGCGCGCACGCTGCGCACCCCGATGCGGTGGTGCAAGAACAAGTGGCTTGGTCGATGGCCAAGGCTTGATCCTTGAGCCCACAGCCCTCAACCGCGCAAAACCCCTAACGCCAACGGCAAGCTCAACATGCCGGCCAAGGTGGACAGCGTGACCAAGCCCGCCACATAGGGGCCGTTGTAGCCCATGCGCGCGGCCAACACATAGCAAGTGGAGGCGGTGGGCAAAGCCGAAAACGCCAACAAAATCGTGGTTTGCGCTTCCCCCAATTGAAACAAATGGGCCATACCGAGTGCGATCAAGGGCAACAGCAAGTGCTTGACCATGAGCACACTCAGCCCCAGCAATTTGCCTTCCTTTAAGGTGCCCAGTTGCATGCCGGCACCTGCAGCCATCAAACCCAAGGCCAGCGACGCGGCGCCAATGCGGCTCACGCTGGGGTCCAGCCACACAGGAATGCGAAACCCCATCAGGTTGGCGATCAGCCCAGAACCGGTGGCAATGATCAAGGGATTGCGCACCAATTCGCGCAAGAACCCGGTGTTGCCATGGCGAGCCATCGGCCAAACGGCGCCGATGTTGAACAACGGCACGCAGACCCCAATGAGCACCGAAATCATGAGCAAACCTTGAGGCCCGGCAATGCGTTCGGCCAAGGCCAAGGCGATGAAGGAGTTGAACCTGAACCCCACCTGCGCGCTGGCCGCGTGGTCCATTCGGTCGAGCCGTTTGCCCAAAATCGGCCAGTAAGGCAGGCTGTACGACAGGGCAATGGCGCAAACGCCCAAACTGAGGCCGGCACCAATCAGGCTGGAGGCCGCTTGCAAGTCCAGCGGGCTTTTCACAATCGAGTGAAACAACAGCACCGGGAACAAGAAAAAATAAACCAAGCTCTCGACCTGTTGCCAGACCGGGCGATTGAGGGCCGTGAAACGGCAGATCAAATAGCCGCACAAAATCAGGGAAAAATCGGGAAAGAGGAGTTGGGCAAAGTTCACAGGTCTAGGATAACTGAGTGTCCAATGCGTCCTGAAGGTCTGAGTCACGCCGGCAACATGGGCTTGCCTTTTTTAAGACTTTTGTGGGTTTTCCCTTCATGGCGACGGGCGTTTTTTGAATATCATGTGGGCACTTTTTAGGAGTTTTCGAATGAAACGTCGTGCTGTGTTTTCGGTTGTAGGTTTGGCGGCCACTGTGCTGGCTTCGGGCTCGGTTTTTGCGCAGGCCTACCCCAACAAACCCATCAAATTGCAAGTGCCATTTGCACCCGGTGGAACCACGGACATCGTGGCGCGGGTGATTTCTGAGCCACTGGGCAAGGCCCTTGGCCAAAGCGTGGTGGTCGAAAATAAGGCTGGCGGCGGCGGCGTGGTGGGCGCCACCGAAACTGTGCGCGCAGTTCCCGATGGTTACAACCTGGGCGTGGCCACCGTTTCCACCACCGCGGCTAACCCGGCCATCAACCCCAAAATTCCGTACAACCCGCTCACCGATTTCACGCCCATCATCAACATTGCGGCCACCCCCAATGTGATCGCGGTGCACCCCAGCTTTCCGGCCAAAGACTACAAAGGCTTTTTGGCTGAAATCAAAAAGAACCCCGGCAAATACTCTTACGCCTCGTCGGGCACTGGCGGCATTGGGCACCTGCAAACCGAGCTCTGGAAGAGCTTGGAAGGCGTCTTCATCACCCACATTCCTTACCGCGGCGCGGGCCCAGCCCTGAACGACACCGTGGCGGGTCAGGTGCCGATCATTTTTGACAATCTGCCCTCGGCTTTGCCCTTCATCCAATCGGGCAAGTTGGTGGCCATCGTGATCGCCGCGCCCCAGCGCCTGCCTCAGCTGCCCAACATTCCGACCTTCAAGGAAATTGGCTTGGAGCCCGTTAACCGCATGGCTTATTACGGCATCTTGGGCCCCAAGAACTTGCCGAAAGAAGTGGTCGAAAAAATCAGCAGTGGCGTGAAAAAAGCCTTGCAAGATCCCGCAGTGACCAAACGCATTCAAGACACAGGTTCTTTGGTGGTGGCCAACACCCCCGAAGAGTTTGCGGCGCAAATCAAGGCCGAATTTGAGGTTTACAAAAAGGTCGTCGACCAGCAAAAACTCAAACTCGACTGATGCACGAGGCCAGCCAGACTTCGGTTGATCGATTCATCGAAGCCCTCTGGCTGGAAGATGGGCTGGCCGCTAACAGTTTGTCAGCCTATCGCCGAGATTTAGAGCTGTTCTCCGGCTGGTTGTTGTTGGCCCACGGCCAGTCGCTGAACGGCACGCAAGAGCACCATCTGCAAGGGTATTTTGCAGAGCGGCACCCCAAGACCAAGGCCACCTCAGCCAACCGCAGGCTGACGGTGTTCAAGCGCTACTTTCGCTGGGCTTTGCGCGAGTCTTTGGTGCAAGTGGATCCCACCTTGCGCATGTTGGCCGCCAAGCAGGCCCTGCGTGTGCCAAAAATCTTGGGCGAATCTCAAGTGGACGCCTTGTTGCGGGCACCCGATGTGGATACCGATTTGGGCATGCGCGACCGCGCCATGTTGGAGCTGATGTACGCCAGCGGATTGCGGGTGAGCGAGTTGGTGCAACTCAAAGCGCTGCATGTCTCGCTCAACGAAGGTGTGCTGCGCATTTTGGGCAAGGGCAGCAAAGAACGCTTGGTGCCCTTTGGCGAAGAGGCGCGTGAATGGCTACAGCGCTACATGCAACGGGCGCGACCCGCTTTATTGGGTCAGCGCCAAACCGAAGACCTGTTTGTCACCAGCAGCGGGCCCAAGCCGGGCACAGGCATGTCGCGTGTCATGTTTTGGAACATGGTGAAGCGTTACGCCATTCAGGCAGGCATCACAGCCCCCCTGTCGCCGCACACCTTGCGGCACGCGTTTGCCACGCACTTGCTGAACCATGGCGCTGATTTGCGGGCGGTGCAAATGCTGTTGGGCCATGCCGATATATCGACCACCACCATCTATACCCATGTGGCCAGAGAGCGGCTGAAAACTTTGCACGCACAGCACCACCCGCGAGGCTAGTGATTGGGCTTAGGCTTTGTCTTTGGTTTGAAAATGTTCAGCTGAGTGCGGCCAATTCGACTTCTTCAAACCCCGCCAAGCGGCGCGCGGCCATGTTGAAGGGAGGGCGAAGTTTGGGTGCGTCGTATTGCGCGATGAGTTCGGCATAGGTGCTGACGGGGTCAAGCCCCCGCTGGGCGCACAAATAGCGGTACCAACGGTTGCCCGCTGCCACATGGCCAATTTCTTCGGCCAAGATGATGTCCAAGATATCGCCTGCCCGGTGGTCGCCCACGCTGACCAATTTGTTTTTCACCCCCGGCGAAGCGTCCAGACCACGGGCCTCCATGGTGCGGGGCACGATGCCAATGCGGGCCAACAAATCACCTTGCGTGCGCTCGGCCATGTCCCACAGGGTGTTGTGGGCCGGAAAATCACCGTAGTCAAAACCCATGCTCACCAAGTGGTTGCGCAGCAAAGTGAAGTGTTTGGCCTCTTCTTGGGCAATGCGCAACCAGTCGGTATAAAACGCCTCGGGCATGCCGGCAAAGCGCCAAACCACGTCCAGCGCCAAATCAATGGCGTTCAGCTCGATGTGGGCAATCGAGTGCACCAACATGGCCCGGCCCTCCAGGGTGGCCATCGACTTGGCCTTGAGCTGTGTGTGCGGCACCAGCTCGGGCTTGGCGGCTCTGCCGGGGCCTGCGCTGGGGGCCGCCAGCACCGTTTCTGCGCCCACGGGCAGACCGAGGTCCAGCGCCAAAGTGGCCTGGGCCTTCAAAACAGGATCGGTTTGGCTCCAAGGAATCAGGGCCGCGGTGCGCAAGGTCGACATGGTGATCAGCATCTGGGCCCACGACAGGGTGTGGGCATCCCTACAATTGTAGGTTTTCAGATCACGACAACCGACAGGAGATGCCCGTGGCCCTTTACCAATTGGACGCGCACTGCCCCGAAGTGGCCGACAGTGCTTGGATTGCCGACAACGCGCAAGTGATGGGAGCGGTCAAAGTGGCGGCCGATGCCAGTGTTTGGTTTGGCGTCACGGTGCGAGGCGACACCGAGACCATCTCGATTGGCGAAGGCAGCAACATTCAAGACGGCAGCGTCATGCATGCCGACCATGGCAAACCCCTCACGGTGGGCAAGCATGTCACGGTGGGCCACATGGTCATGCTGCATGGCTGCACCATCGGTGACGAGTCGCTGATTGGCATTGGGGCCGTGGTCTTGAATGGCGCCAAAATCGGTAAAAATTGTTTGGTCGGTGCGGGCTCATTGGTGACGGAAGGCAAAGAATTTCCAGATGGCTCGATGATCATGGGCTCCCCCGCCAAGGTGGTGCGCGAATTGACGCCCGAACAGATTCAAGGTTTGCGCTTGAGCGCCCAGCACTACATCGAGAATGCACGCCGATTCAAAGCCGGCTTGAAGCGCTTGGACTGAGACCCTGCCAACCAACCCCCTTTTCATTTTTTCAAGGAACAGCCCCAGAGGCTGTCAAATGCACTTTGTCAGAACTCCATAAATTCATTTTCGAAGGCCTTCCTGTGCGCGGCATGCTGGTGCGTTTGACCGACGCTTGGCAAGACATTTTGGCGCGCCGTGCGGCCAACACAGAGACCGGCGCTTACCCCGCGCCTGTGCGGCAATTGCTGGGCGAAATGGCAGCGGCCGGCGTGCTGATGCAAGGCAACATCAAGTTCAACGGTGCGCTGGTGTTGCAGATTTTTGGCGATGGCCCGGTGAAGTTGGGCGTGGTGGAGGTGCAGCCTGACCTCAGTCTGCGTGCCACGTGCACGCAAGTGGGCGAGGTGTCGCCAGACGCCAGCCTGAGCCAAATGGTCAACGTGAACAACGAGGGGCGTTGCGCCATCACCTTGGATCCGCAAGACCGATTGCCCGGACAGCAACCCTACCAAGGTGTGGTGCCATTGTTTGGTGACCAAGGCGAAAAGTTGGAAAACATCAGCGACGTGCTGGAGCACTACATGCTGCAGTCTGAGCAATTGGACACGGTGTTGGTGCTGGCGGCCGACGACAAAGTGGCGGCGGGTTTGCTGATTCAACGTTTGCCTGTTGAAGGTGAGGGCAACTTGGCCGGAAAAACCGATTCACTCATGCGCGAGTCGGTGCTGGGACAAAGCGAAGATTTCAGCCGCATTGCCATTTTGAGCAAGAGCCTGAAGCGCGAAGAACTGTTGACTTTGGACGCAGAAACCATCTTGCACCGTTTGTATTGGGAAGAGCCTTTGGCCCGTTTTGAGCCCTTCGTCGGCGAAACCGGTCCGCGCTTTGCCTGTCGCTGCAACCGAGAACGGGTGGGGCGGATGATTCGGAGTTTGGGCACCGAAGAAGTCGAAGGCATCCTTGCCGAGCAAGGGCAAGTAGAAGTCGGTTGCGACTTTTGCGGCGCTCAGTACCGGTTTGATCCCGTCGATGCGGCGGGCTTGTTCACCGGTTTGTCTGCCGAATTGCCAACCAATTTGCCTGGTGGGCCGGTGCACTGAACCCTTGTCTTCAGCGCTGTGCCAGCAGTCCAGTAAACAAGCGGTGCTCGCACTCGGGGTCGCTGCAGTCGTTGCACTGCCACACGGTGCGACCTTGATGAATGGCAAATTGAGACTGTTCTCGCATTTCCAGAGCAGCCAGATCTTGGCTGGGTAAACCGAGCGCCAGCAAGGCGTTGTTCAGCCTTTGCTGCCCTTGCCCATACACCACATGAAAAGCCAGGCCAGCACGGTTCAGTGCTTGCCTAAGCAGGGTGTCGGTGTGGCTTCTTTTGGCCGCGTCTTGTGAATTTTTTGGACTATCGGAATCTTGCGGTTCGTGAAGCCATGCGCCATCCAAGCCCATCAACAAGGTGACATCAAACTGCGCTTGCTGCGCCAAAGCCATCGGGTAGAGGGTGGTGTCGTTGAAGCGCTGTTCGGCCAAAGCCGCGTTCAAGAGGGGGGTGCTGTCGGCAAAAGTCCAACCGTGTGCAAGCTGTGCGAATGTGGGTGCCAAGGCCTTCGCGAGCCATGTTTTGCCCGTTTTATCGGCTCCCAAAATGGCCACACGGCGTGTGTTTGAAGGGTGCCGAGGTTGTGGGAGCCTATCGGATGGCATGTGTGTCGCCAGTACCCGGTCTGGCCGTCAGACTTGCGCCATCATTTGGCGATCTGAACGTAGATTTCATTCGGCTTGACCATGCCCAACTCGTGGCGAGCACGCTCTTCAACCATGTTCAGACCTTCTTTGAGGTCGTTGACCTCGGCGCTGAGTTGTTCGATCTTGCGGCGCGCTTCTTCATTGGTCGCTTTTTGTTGCTGGAGCTCTCGCTCCAGCTCCGCCACAGTGGGTACACCGCCCCGGCCCAACCAAAGTTGGCCCTGCAAGATCACCAGCAAGGCGACCAGCACGATGGGGACGATGCGATTGCCCATGGAGATCAGCGCAGGTTGTAAAACGCGCTGCGGCCAGGGTACACCGCCACTTCGCCCAAGTCTTCTTCGATGCGCAGCAGCTGGTTGTATTTGGCCATGCGGTCAGAGCGGCTCATGGAGCCGGTCTTGATTTGGCCTGCATTCAGACCCACGGCAATGTCGGCAATGGTGCTGTCTTCGGTTTCGCCAGAGCGGTGGCTGATGACGGCGGTGTAACCGGCGCGCTTGGCCATCTCGATGGCTTCAAAGGTCTCGGTCAAGGTGCCGATTTGGTTGATCTTGATCAGGATCGAGTTGGCGATGCCTTTTTCGATGCCTTCTTTGAAGATCTTGGTGTTGGTCACGAACAGGTCGTCACCGACGATCTGCACGTTCTTGGCCAGGCGGTCGGTCAGCACTTTCCAGCCGTCCCAGTCGCCTTCGGCCATGCCGTCTTCGATGCTGATGATGGGGTACTTGTCGCACCAGCTGGCCAACATGTCTGTCCACTGCTCTGAGGTCAAGCTGATGCCGCCTTCGCCGGCCAAGACGTACTTGCCGTCTTTGTAGAACTCGCTGGCCGCGCAATCGAGGCCAATCGCAATTTGCTCACCAGCGGTGTAACCGGCGGCCGAAATGGCGTCCAGCACCATTTGGATGGCCGCTTCGTGGCTGTCCACGTTGGGGGCAAAACCGCCTTCGTCGCCCACGGCAATGCTCATGCCTTTGTCGTGGATGATTTTCTTAAGGGCGTGGAACACTTCAGCACCCCAACGCACGGCCTCGCGGAACGACGGTGCGCCCACGGGAATGATCATGAACTCTTGCAAGTCGAGGTTGTTGTTGGCGTGTGCGCCACCGTTGATGACGTTCATCATGGGCACAGGCAATTGGTTGCCGTTCATGCCGCCAAAGTAGCGGTACAAGGGCAGGCCAGATTCTTCGGCTGCAGCGCGAGCCACGGCCATGGACACCGCCAACATGGCATTGGCGCCCAAACGGCTTTTGTTTTCGGTGCCGTCCAAGTCGATCAGGGTGCGGTCCAAAAAGGCTTGCTCAGAGGCGTCGAGGCCCAACACGGCTTCCGAAATTTCGGTGTTGATGTGCTCCACGGCTTTCAACACGCCCTTGCCCAAATAGCGGCTCTTGTCGCCGTCACGCAATTCAATGGCTTCGCGGCTGCCGGTAGAAGCGCCCGAGGGCACTGCGGCGCGGCCCATCACGCCCGACTCCAGCAAGACATCGCATTCGACAGTGGGGTTGCCACGGCTGTCGAGGATTTCACGACCGACGATATCAACGATTGCACTCATTTTGGAACTCTCTCAAAGTTGAAAATAAAAAATGGATTCACAGACCTTCGACCGCGATCATGCGCATGACCGCAGCGCCTGCTCGGGCCTCTCGCGCTTGCAGGTATTCGGGTGTTTCGTAAAACGCCTTGGCCGCTGTAAAAGTCGGAAACTTCAGAATGACCACGCGCTCGGGCGCCCAATCACCCTCTAACAATTGCACTTGGCCGCCGCGCACGCACACCTCAGCGTTGTGGGCCTTCATGGCGAGGGTGGACCATTTTTTGTACTCTTCGTATTGGGTCGGGTTGGTCACCTGAACGTGGGCGATGATATAGCCGCTCATGCGAAATCGTCCTCTAAAAACGGATTCTTTTTGGTGACGGAATCAAGTTGAACCAGTATTTGCAACAGGGCCTTCATTTTGCCCAGTGGCACCGCGTTGGGCCCATCTGACCAAGCCTCAGCGGGTTTGGGATGGGTCTCCATGAACAGACCGGCCACACCCGCGGCCACACCTGCGCGGGCCAACACAGGCACCATCTCGCGGGCACCACCGCTGCTGGTGCCTTGGCCGCCCGGCTTTTGTACCGAGTGGGTCACATCAAACACCACCGGCGCGCCGGTCTTGCGCATCTCGGCCAGGCTCGACATGTCGGCGACCAAGTTGTTGTAGCCAAAACTCACACCGCGTTCACAAGCCAAAAAATTGTCTTCGGGCAAGCCAGCGTCGCGCGCTGCGCTGCGGGCCTTGTCGATGACGTTCTTCATGTCCCAAGGCGCCAAAAACTGGCCTTTCTTGATGTTTACCGGCTTGCCCGACTGGGCCACCGCGCGAATGAAGTCCGTCTGGCGGCACAAGAAGGCAGGGGTTTGCAACACATCGACCACGCTGGCCACGGTTTTGACCTGCGACTCGTCGTGCACGTCGGTCAAGATCGGCACGCCAATTTGACGGCGCACTTCGTCCAAAATTTTCAGGCCCGCATCCATGCCCACGCCGCGCTGGGTGTTGCCCGATGAGCGGTTGGCTTTGTCAAAAGAACCTTTGTAAATCAGCGGAATGCCCAAGGCAGTGCAGATTTCTTTGAGTTGACCCGCGACCTCCAAGGACATGTCCAACCCTTCGATCGAGCAGGTGCCCGCAATCAAAAAGAAAGGTTGGTTCAGGCCAACATCAAATCCACAGAGTTTCATGGGGCAGTCCTGGGGTGGTGGTCAGTGGGCTTTTTGGTGTTCAATGGCCGCCTTGATGAAGGCGTTGAACAGCGGGTGTCCGTCCCACGGGGTGGACTTGAATTCCGGGTGGAACTGAACTCCCACATACCAAGGGTGAACCGACTGGGGCAACTCGATGATTTCGGTCAGTTGCTCACGCTGTGTGAGCGCCGAGATCACCAAGCCGGCTTTGCGCAAATCGTCCAAATAGTTCACGTTGGCTTCGTAGCGGTGACGGTGGCGCTCGGTCACGACATTGCCGTAAATTTGGTGTGCCAGCGTGCCTTTGGCCACGTCCGAACTTTGGGCGCCCAAGCGCATGGTGCCACCTAAGTCCGAGTTGGCATCGCGCACTTGAATGGAACCGTCGGCGTCTTTCCACTCGTTGATCAGGGCGATCACTGGGAAGGGGGTTTCGGGCTCGAACTCGGTGCTGTTGGCGTTTTTCATGCCGGCCACGTGGCGGGCATATTCGATGGTGGCCACTTGCATGCCCAAGCAAATGCCCAGGTAAGGCATTTTTTGGGTGCGGGCAAATTGCGCCGTCTCGATCTTGCCTTCTACGCCGCGCTTGCCAAAACCGCCGGGCACCAAAATGCCGTCAAAACCAGCCAAACTGGCCACGGTTTCGGGGGTCATGGTTTCGGAGTCGATGTGCTCGATTTTCACGCGCACATGGTTACGCATGCCGGCGTGTCGCAGGGCTTCGTTGACCGACTTGTAGCTGTCAGACAGCTCGACATATTTGCCCACCATGGCGATGGTGACTTCGCCCTTGGGGTGCTCGGTTTCGTAGACCAAGTCGTCCCAGCGTTTGAGGCTGGCGGGGGGGGTGTTCAGTCGCAACTTGTCGCAAATCAGGCCGTCCAAGCCTTGCTCGTGCAGCACGCGAGGCACTTTGTAGATGGTGTCCACATCGGGCATGGAGATCACGCCCCAGCCTTGCACGTTGGTGAACAAAGAAATCTTTTCGCGCTCGTCTTCAGGAATGAAGCGGTCGGCGCGGCAAAGCAAGGCGTCGGGCTGAATACCGATTTCGCGCAGTTTTTGCACCGTGTGTTGGGTGGGCTTGGTCTTGAGTTCGCCGGCCGTGGCAATCCAGGGCAGGTAAGTCAGGTGCACAAAGGCGGCGTTGTTGGGGCCAAGGCGCAGGCTCAACTGGCGCACTGCCTCCAGGAAGGGCAGCGACTCGATGTCGCCCACAGTGCCACCAATTTCGACAATGGCAACGTCGACGGCTTCGGGGGTGCCATAACCAGCGCCGCGTTTGACAAAGTCTTGAATTTCGTTGGTGACGTGGGGAATGACCTGAACGGTCTTGCCCAAGTAGTCACCGCGACGCTCTTTTTCGAGCACGCTTTTGTAAATTTGGCCGGTGGTGAAGTTGTTGGCCTTCTTCATCCGGGTGTTGATGAAGCGCTCGTAATGGCCCAAATCGAGGTCGGTTTCGGCGCCATCGTCGGTCACAAACACTTCGCCGTGTTGGATCGGAGACATCGTGCCGGGGTCGACGTTGAGGTAGGGGTCGAGCTTGATGAGGGTGACAGAGAGGCCGCGCGATTCAAGGATGGCAGCTAACGAGGCGGAGGCGATTCCCTTGCCCAGGGAAGACACCACACCGCCGGTGACGAAGACAAATTTGGTCATGTCCAAGACGGGAGCCAGGCGCTCCCGGTAGGTGGAAATCGTGATTATAGACAGTCGGGTCTGCTACATTTCTGCGCATGAGCACATTGGCTGGAAAACACATTGTTTTGGGTTTGTCAGGGGGCATTGCCGCCTACAAATCGGCTGAACTTTGCCGCGCGTTGGTCAAGGCTGGGGTCACAGTTCAGGTGGTCATGACCCAGGCGGCCGAGCAATTCATGACCTCGGTGACGATGCAGGCACTTTCGGGCAGAGCGGTCTACACCTCTCAGTGGGACCCGCGCGAAGCCAACAACATGGCCCACATCAATTTGAGCCGTGAGGCCGATGCGATTGTGGTGGCCCCGGCCAGTGCCGACTTCATGTCCAAACTGCTGCACGGCGGCGCCGATGAGTTGCTCAGCCTGATGTGCTTGGCCCGCCCGCTGGACAGCGTGCCGCTCATCGTGGCCCCGGCTATGAACCGCGAAATGTGGTCCAACCCCGCCACCCAGCGCAACGTGGCCCAACTCAAGGCCGATGGCGTGCATGTGCTGGATGTCGGCGAAGGCGACCAAGCATGTGGTGAAACCGGTGATGGCCGCATGCTCGAGGCCGAAGAAATTTTGTACGAATTGGAAGCGTTTTTCAGTCCCAAACGGTTGTCGGGCAAGACGGTGCTGGTCACAGCAGGCCCCACTTACGAAGCCATCGACCCGGTGCGCGGCATCACCAATTTGTCGAGCGGGAAAATGGGTTTTGCCATTGCCCGCGCGGCCCAAATGGCCGGCGCTCAGGTGACCTTGATTGCGGGGCCTGTGCATTTGCCCACCCCGCGTGGCGTTCGGCGTGTGAATGTGCAGTCTGCCCGCCAAATGCTCGATGAGGTCACGCAGCAAGTGGACCGTGCAGAGGTGTTTATTGCCACAGCGGCCGTGGCCGATTGGCGGCCTGCGAATGCGGCTGACCAAAAAATCAAAAAAGACGGCTCAGGCCAAACGCCGCAATTGAGCTTTGTTGAGAACCCCGATATTTTGGCAACCGTGGCGCACTCGGCCCGTGCCCAATCGGGTGAACTTTTCTGTGTGGGTTTTGCCGCTGAAAGCCACGACTTGTTGGCCCACGCCACGGCCAAACGCCAGCGCAAAGGCGTGCCCTTGTTGGTGGGCAACATTGGACCGGCCACCTTCGGGCAAGACGACAACGCTTTGCTGCTGGTGGATGAATCCGGCGCACGCGAGTTGCCCCATGCCAGTAAACAGGTGCTGGCGGTTGAGCTGATCGCAGACATCGCCCGCCGACTGACCTGAAGGCCCTCTGCGCCTTGATCGACTCGAAGCGAACACCGCTTTAATTTCGGAGATTTCATGAACATTGACCTCAAAATCATCGATGCCCGCATGGCGGAACAGTTGCCCGCATATGCCACCAGCGGAAGTGCAGGGCTCGATTTGCGAGCCTGCTTGGACGCGCCTTTGACGCTGCAACCCAATGCTTGGCAATTGGTACCCACCGGCATTGCCGTGCACCTGAAAGACCCCGGTTATGCCGCCATGCTGTTGCCCCGCTCAGGGCTGGGTCACAAGCATGGCATTGTGTTGGGCAATTTGGTGGGCTTGATTGACAGCGACTACCAAGGCCAGTTGATGGTCAGTGCTTGGAACCGAAGCGATGTGGCCTTCACCATTGAGCCGATGGAGCGCATCGCACAAATGGTGATTGTTCCGGTGGTGCAGGCCACTTTCAATGTGGTCAACGAATTTGACGCCCCCAGTGAGCGAGGCGAGGGTGGTTACGGCTCCACTGGCAAAAAATAAGCCGTGTTAGCCGTGTAGGCCACCGGGCGTTTACCAGCCGGTCAGTGCAACGTCGGGCCGGTGGGTGCGCCTTCTTCGCCGACTTCGATCTTGAAGAAGCCGGTGCCACAGGTGCCTTGGCCGACTTCTGACTCGGTCGGTTCGCGCACCCCTTCCACTTTCAGGTGAAGTCGAAGTGCGATGCCCGAGAGGGGGTGATTGGCGTCCAGCACCACATGCTCGGGGTAGATTTCTGTCACGGTGTAAAGCGCGTTTCTGGGCGCGTCTGGGTGGCAACCCGCGGGCAGGGCGGTGCCTTCGATGGTGAGGCCTGGCTCCAAGCCAGCCGGAAAAAGGGCCAAGGGCTCTAAGAACAACAGGTTTTCGTCAAAGTCGCCAAAGGCGTCTTCGGGCTCCAAATGCAAATCGACTTTGGCGCCAGGTTCGTGCCCCTGCAAGGCCTCCTCGATCTTGGGCAACAGGTCTTGCCCGCCCACAAAAAATTCAACAGGCTCGTCCAGCGTGTCCAGAACTTCGCCCAGCGTGTCTTTGAGTGTCCAGGTCAGTGCGACCACAGAAGGTGTCTTGATTTCCATAGGACAATTGTCGCAGTTTGGCGGCCTGTTTTTGGTCGTCGTTGCATCGCGATGAGCGCTTGACCAACAGGGCGGCGCCTTTCACCAGGAATTTGACATGGACACCGAACAACCACTGGCCTTGTTGGGCGGCTTGACGCCCAGCCAATTCATGAAGCGGCATTGGCAGAAAAAGCCATTGCTGGTGCGCAACGCCATTCCCGGCTTTGTGCCTTGCGTGAACCGCACCGAGTTGGTGGCTTTGGCGGCTCAAGAGGGTGTGGAATCGCGCTTGATTGTGGACTCTGACCAGGGTTGGAAAATGCGCCACGGCCCTTTGCTCAAGCGCAGCTTGCCGCCCTTCAGTCAAAAGAAGTGGACTTTTTTGGTGCAGGGGGTGGATCTGCACCACGACGGCGTCCACGCGTTGCTGGAGCAATTCCGATTTGTGCCAGATGCCCGGTTGGATGACTTGATGATCAGTTACGCCACCGATGGCGGCGGCGTGGGTCCCCACTTCGACAGCTATGACGTGTTTCTGTTGCAAGCCCATGGCCAACGCCGATGGCGCATTGGCCGGCAAAAAGACCTGACCTTGCAGCCCGGGGTGCCGCTCAAAATTTTGCAAAACTTTGAAGCCGAAGAAGAATTCGTTCTTAACCCGGGCGACATGCTGTACTTGCCACCCAAATACGCCCACGATGGCGTCGCTTTGGGCGAGTGCATGACCTGGTCGATTGGTTTCAGGGCGCCGCAAAAGGGTGAGTTGGCGCGTGAATTGTTGTTGGGTTTGGCCGATGAGGCCTTTGATGCCCTGGGGGACGGTATTTACGCCGACCCGGCCCAACCGGCAGTGAGTGCACCTGCCGCCATTCCGCCTTCTTTGGCTGTCTTTTCACGACAAGTATTGGATAAAGCGCTTAAAAACCAAGATTTGCTCAACAGTTTACTGGGGGAGTATTTGACAGAGCCCAAATCCAATGTCTGGTTTGAAGGGTCCGATGCCGGCGCCGATTTGTCGCTGGGTGTGCAATTGGACCGCCGCACCAAAATGATGTACGACGAACGGCATGTGTTCATCAACGGTGAAAGTTTCCGCGTTGGCGGTAAAGATGCGCGCTTATTGCGTCAATTGGCTGATAAGCGCTGGCTTTCTGCGGCTTCTTGCGCCAACTTAAGCGAAGATGCTGAGCAAGCGGTGTTGGATTGGATGTCGGCTGACTGGTTGAGACCCCTGGCGTAATGTCCCTTCTGACGGGGTGTTTGAAGGATTCATGTCAGGTTGCTGAGGGTTTTCTGCAGCCACCTAGGGAAAACGCTATAATTCGAGGCTGAGAACGAAAGAGCTCGAGTGCTTTTGTCTCGGTCTTAGCCAGCATTAAGTTGGCTTCGACAATTTCCGGAAATTGTTTTAACCCCTATAAGGAAAATTACCATGAACAAGTCCCTCGTTTTGGCCGCCATCATCGCTGCTGCTGCTTTGTCCGCTTGCGGCAAAAAAGAAGAAGCCGCTGCTCCTGCTGCTCCAGCACCTGCTGCCGCTGCTCCTGCTGCTGACGCTTCTGCCGCTCCTGCTGCTGCTGCTCCAGCTGCTGACGCATCTGCTGCCAAGTAATTGGTTGCCGTATTCCCGGATGCTTTCCGGGAACGCATAAAAAAACCCCGCATTGCGGGGTTTTTTTATGGGCACAAGAAAAGGGCGATTTGGACCGGGTCCGCAACCGCCACTTTCATCAGCGAAGCTCGTTGGCCAGCAGTTTCAAAATGCGTTCGGCATTGCCAGACGTTTCGGGTTGGCCGTTGCTGTCTTGCACACGAACAGTACTGCTGTCACCCGTGCTGGTCAAAGCAATTCGATAACGCGCCAAAGAGGCTTCTTTTTTGCTGCTGAACATGCGGCCAAAGAAGCCGGGGTCTTTTTCAGGGGTGGCACCCGTGACATACCGCACAAAATAAACGCCTTTGGTGCGGTCGCGGTCTTCCACCGTGAACCCTGAGCGGTCAAGTGCCACGCCGGTGCGGCGCCATGCGCGGTCCAGCGAGTCGTTGATCTGGATGGTGGGCTGTCCTTCGATGGTGGTGACTGTGGCCACGGCAACCGGTGCTGCCGATGCCACCGCGGTTTTTGCCGCTTCTGGTGAGGCGCCCAGTTTCACCATCAGGCGGCGCAAGAACTCGATTTCGAGTTCGGGGTCGCTCGGGCGGGGTTGCCAGATGGTGCGGTCTTTTTCGGCAGAGGCATAGTTCTCAATCATGCCTCGGTGGGTGATGTAAATGTCCACACCACCTTGTGCATTGCGCTCCACACGGGTGCGGAATCGGTCACGTTCACCTGTGGAATACAAAGAGTCCAGCACTTTGCCCAAGGTCTTGCGGATCATGTCTTGAGGAATCTTGGCGCGGTTTTCTGCCCAGTCGGTTTCCATGATGCCCACATCAGCGGAATCGGTGGTCAGGGTAAAACCGTTGCTGGTCCAAAACTCTTTCAAAGGTTCCCACACTTTGTCGGCGGGGCGGGCCACAACCAACCAACGTTGGTTGCCCTGACGCTCCATGCGCACATCGCCCAAACTGTTGGCCGCGGTGCCTGCATCGGCCACCCGTGCGCTGGCATTGTTGAAGCCAGAAGCGGTGGCCGAGTTGCTTTCGATCGCATAACGCGAGTCTTTGC
>JBJOIR010000049.1:0-16326 GCA_046047055.1 Pseudomonadota bacterium
CCTTGTTTTCGATTTCGCGCGCCAGTGCCGGGTTTTCACGCAAAAACTCACGCGCGTTGTCGCGGCCTTGGCCGATTTTTTCGCCTTGGTAGGCGTACCAAGCACCCGACTTGTCGACGATCTTGGCGGTCACGCCCATGTCGATCACTTCGCCTTCGCGGCTGATGCCCTCGCCGAACAAAATGTCGAACTCGGCGGTCTTGAAGGGCGGCGCGACTTTGTTTTTGACCACTTTGACCTTGGTCTCGTTGCCGATGGCATCGTCGCCCTTTTTGATGGTGCCGGTGCGGCGGATGTCCAAACGGACCGAGGCATAAAACTTGAGCGCGTTGCCACCGGTGGTGGTTTCGGGGCTGCCAAACATCACGCCAATCTTCATGCGGATTTGGTTGATGAAGATGACCGTGCAGTTGGTCTTTTTGATGGTAGCGGTCAGCTTGCGCAAGGCTTGGCTCATCAAGCGGGCTTGCAGGCCGGGCAGGCTGTCGCCCATGTCGCCTTCGATTTCGGCCTTGGGGGTCAGTGCGGCCACCGAGTCGATGACGACCAGATCCACCGCGCCTGAGCGCACCAAGCTGTCAACGATTTCGAGGGCTTGTTCGCCGGTATCAGGCTGGCTGACCAGCAGTTCTTGCAAGTTGACACCCAAGTTTTGGGCGTATTGCACATCCAGGGCGTGTTCGGCATCGACAAATGCGCAGGTGCCGCCCAAGCGCTGCATCTCAGAGATGACCTGCAGGGTCAGGGTGGTTTTGCCGGACGACTCAGGGCCGTAGATTTCGATCACACGGCCACGCGGCAAGCCGCCCACGCCCAAGGCGATGTCCAAGCCCAAAGAGCCGGTGGAGACGACCTGGATGTCGGCGATGACTTCGCCCTCACCCAAACGCATGATGGTGCCTTTGCCGAACTGTTTCTCGATTTGGGCCAGGGCGGCTTGCAGTGCTTTGGACTTTTCGCTGTTGTCATCGCTCATGAGAATCTCCTTGAATATCAATAGGTTGGAACATCAGGGCCAGCAAAAATAAGCTGTTTACTGGATGTGTGAACAGTACTGTAAATGAGCTGTATAAATCTGTAAATAGAATTTTTAGTCAGTTTGCCTTATCATTAAGCCATGCCTGAAATCACCGAAAAAACCGGCAAAGCCGCCCCTGACGTGCCCGAGGTGCCCCAAATGCACAACTGGGCCGATGACCGCTGGCGCCAAACCCACTTGGGCCGCCTGCTGGGCCATGCCATGCGCCGTTTTGACGAGCGCGTGCTGTTTTTGATGGCGGGCAACGAGGGCGTGCCGCTGGCCTTGGCCAACTTGGCCTCGCGTGACCAGATCAGCGCAGCGCATGTGCACATCACGCGCCACTTGGCATTGCAAGGCTCGCGCTTGACCGATCTGGCCCGTGCCGCCGGCATGAGCAAGCAAGCCATGGGAGACTTGGTGGACCAGTGCACCGCTTGGGGACTGGTGCAGCGCGAGCCTGATCCCTTAGACGCGCGGGCCCGCCGTGTGGTGTTCACGTCCGTCGGTTTGGCGTGGTTGCAGGCCTTCAAAGACGCGGTGGCCCAAGCCGAAGCCGAGTTTCGTGCCGCCGTTGGCAAAGATGTGGCCACCGTGGTGGCGTTGGGCCTGGAGGCCTACGCGCACTGAAGTGCCAGATTGCGCTGCAACGGGCCCGGCGGACACACATCATCTGGCGCAAAAACTCGCAGCGCCCGCTCTCAGAAAACCGCGAGGCTGACACTAAAATCAAGCGAGCCCGGTCAGAACCGACGAGCCGCCCGCACAACAACAGGAGACAGACATGCGAATTCTGATAGCCGAAGACGATCAGGTGCTAGCCGATGGCTTGTTGCGTACCTTGCGCAGTGCGGGCGCAGCGGTGGACCATGTGGCGAGTGGCAGCGAGGCCGATGCGGCCTTGATGACCAACAACGAATTTGATTTGTTGATCCTGGATTTGGGCTTGCCCAAGATGCATGGTCTTGAAGTGCTGAAACGCTTGCGTGCCCGTGGCTCCACATTGCCGGTGTTGATCTTGACGGCGGCCGACAGCGTGGAAGAGCGTGTGAAGGGTTTGGACTACGGCGCTGACGACTACATGGCCAAGCCCTTCAGCTTGCAAGAACTCGAAGCCCGCGTGCGCGCCCTGACGCGCCGTGGCATGGGCGGGGCCACATCACAAATCAAACATGGCCCCTTGATTTATGACCAGTCGGGTCGTGTCGCCACCATCGACGGCAAGATGGTCGAGTTGTCGGCACGCGAGCTTGGCTTGCTGGAGGTGTTGTTGCAGCGCGCCGGTCGGCTTGTCAGCAAAGACCAGTTGGTCGAGCGGCTGTGTGAGTGGGGCGAAGAAGTCAGCAACAACGCGATTGAGGTGTACATCCACCGCTTGCGCAAGAAAATCGAAAAAGGCCCGATTCGCATCGCCACGGTGCGCGGCTTGGGTTATTGCCTTGAAAAAATTCCCGGCTAACCCGCGGGTGATGTGAAGCCCATCGCGCCGTCCAACCGAAGGCCACTGCCATGAAGTCCAGCGGTTGGAGTGTGCGCATTTTCAAGCGAGAGCAGCGTTCCCTGTTCGGGGAAATCCTGGACTGGATGCTCACCCCTTTGCTGTTGCTATGGCCCATCAGCTTGGCGCTCACGTGGTTGGTGGCGCAGGGGTTGGCCAACAAACCGTTTGACCGTGCGCTGGTGTACAACGTGCAGGCGCTGGCCCAACAGGTGAAATTGGGGCCCGATAAGCGCGTTCAGTTCAGCTTGCCGCAACCCGCCAGTGAGTTGTTGCGCGCCGACGAAACCGACTTGGTTTACTACCAAGTGCGTGGCGCCGAGGAAGAGCACTTGAGTGGTGAGCGTGACTTGCCACTGCCCCCCAAAGACCAAGAGAAAGACAGCAGCTATGTGGTCCACATTCGCGACGATGAAATGCGCGGATTTGAGGTGCGCGTGGCTTACACCTGGATTCGCTTAGATGCCGAGGGCAAAGCGCCGGCTTTGGTGCAAGTGGCCGAGACCCGGGAAAAACGCTCGGTGTTGGCCGCAGAGATCATCAAGGGCGTGATGCTGCCGCAGTTCGCCTTGTTGCCGTTGGCGGTGTTGTTGGTGTGGCTGGCCTTGGTGCGGGGCATCAAACCATTGTCTCAACTGGAAGAGCGAATTCGTGCGCGCAAGCCCGATGACTTAAGCCCGCTCGACGACAAGGCGGTGCCGATGGAGGTGGCGCCCTTGGTGGTGTCGGTGAACGAATTGCTGGAGCGACTGAAAGACTCCATCGTGACGCAAAAGCGTTTCTTGGCGGATGCAGCGCACCAACTCAAGACCCCTTTGGCGGGGTTGCGCATGCAGGCCGATTTGGCGCAGCGTTATGGCTCCAGCGAAGACGATCTGAAAAAGTCGCTCAAGCAAATTGGTCGTGCCAGCGTTCAGGCCACGCACACGGTTAACCAGTTGCTGTCTTTGGCACGTGCCGAGGGGGGGGGCGCACATTTGCCCCAGCAGCGCTGTGACATGGTGCGTTTGGCCAGTGAAGTGCTGCAAGATGGCTTGCCACGGGCCATGGACAAAGGCTTGGATCTGGGCTACGAAGGTGTCGATGCGGGCACACCCGGCGCACAAGTGGAAGGCAATGCCACGCTTTTGAAAGAGATGTTGCGCAACTTGGTTGAAAACGCCATCCACTACACCCCCAGCACCCTCGAAAGCCAAGGTGTGGTGACGGTGCGCGTGCTGGTCGATCCGTACAGCAAAGCCTTGGTGATGCAGGTCGAAGACAACGGCCCTGGCATTCCGGTGGCCGAACGCGAACTGGTGTTTCAGCCGTTTTACCGGGCCTTGGGCACCAACGTCGATGGCTCGGGTTTGGGCCTGCCCATCGTCAAAGAAATTGCGCAGCAGCATGGCGCCACGGTCACGGTGGACGCCGCCTTCCCTGGCCAAACGCCGCCGGGCACGTGTTTCACACTGCGCTTCAAGCCGCCAGGTTGAGCTGCAAGCGCTCGCGCTCCATGACGCGGGCCACCGCAGGCTCTGCGGCCACTTTTTGCACAAAGGCCCACAAGTCAGGGTGCTCTTCAGGTGGGATGCCTGCGATGGTGCCCCAGCGGGTGAGTGTCAGGCTGTAGGCATCCAGCGGGCCAAAATGGGCGCCACTCAACCAAGCTTGCCCTTTGGCCGCCGCAGCTTGCACCAGCGATTGCAGTTCTGCCAACATGCCGCGGAAGAGTTGAACGTTGTAGGGCTTGAGGGCCGCTTGCACTTCCGGTTGGTCCGAAAACTTTTGCGGCATGAAGATGTGCGTGAAGGTCGGGTGCACGGTGTTGTTCATCCAGGCCAATGTGGAGAGTGCCTGCGCGCGTGCCATGGCTTCGGTGGGCAAAAAGCCCGCTTGTGGAAACAACTGGTCCAGATACAAAACGATGGCCACAATTTGTGTGACCGCCTGGCCATTGTTCACCAGCACGGGCACTTGGCCGCGTGGGTTGATGGCTTTGTAGTCGTCGCTGTTTTGTTCGCCCTTGTGCAGTTTGACCATGCTGGGCTCAAACGCAGCGCCGCTCATTTCCAGCAGCACATGAGGCACAAATGAACAAGCGCCAGGGGCGAAATAAAGCTTCAGGCTCATGCGTAAGACTCCAGAGGGTTCAAGGTTCAGGGTTTGGTGGGGACGGGTTCAGTGGCTGCTTCAGACGCCGCTGTTTGAGCGGCTGCGGCCCTCTCCGCGGCCATGCGTTTTTCAGCGGCTGCCGGGGTTTCAATCTTCAGGCCATCCGGTCGCAATTGTTGCTGCATGCGTTGCGGCTCACGGGCGGTGTTGGGGCCAGAACCCCAAGTGGCAAAAGCGTCCCATTGCCACGCCAGCGTGAGCGCATTGAGCACCAACAAAAGAGCCAAGATCCATCGCATCATCGGGAATTGTCCTCAAAGGGAAAAGGCCGCACGCTGACTTCGGCGCTGTGAATGTGTTGCAGACCTGCCTCGGTGTGCAACTGAAATGCGCCAACGGCGCTCACCCCTGCGGCCGAGCCCACCATGCCATCGCTGGTGTGCACGCGGCGACCCTTGAGCACATCGCGCGCTGCAAATCGCGATTGCAGCGGGGCAAAGCCATCACGTTCAAATGCCTTCAGCATCTGCACCAAGGGCAGGGCCACCTCGGCCAAACAGCTGGCTGCGTTCAATTCTGGTCGCAACTCGGTAAGGGCCGCGGGGGCGGTGTTGAGGCCCTCAGCCAGGCGCGGCCGAATGTTCAAGCCCACCCCCACCACCACTTGGCTGTGCTCACCCATGCTGGCGGCCTCGACCAAAATGCCGCCCAGCTTGCGGTCTTGCCACCACAAGTCGTTGGGCCACTTGAGGCCTATTTCGGGGTGCAGGCTTTCAGCCAGACTCAGACCCACGGCCAACGACAAGCCGGACCAGTCGCGGGGCGAGAGGGGCAGGCTGAGAGAAAAAGTCAATGAGTCGCCGGAATGGCTTTGCCAAACCCGGCCCATGCGGCCCCGCCCTGCGGTTTGGCGCTCGGCCACCAACAGCGTGGGCTCCTGTTGTCCAGCGCGCGCGCGGCGCATGAGCTCGCTGTTGCTCGAGTCGATCTCGGGCAAGACCTCTACCGTGAAGTCCGGCAACAGCGGGTAGACCTGCTCCCAGATGTCTTCAGCTGGCCAAGCGGTTGTTGCCATCATGCTGCGATGGAGAGGGCTCAGGCCTTTGAGCCCTTGGCCTTGCTTTTTTCAGCCGACTTGGAGGCGGCCTTGTCTTTTTTCTTGGCCGCCACTTTGGTCTTCGCCTTGGCCTTCACTTTGTCCTGGGTTGGGGCCTTGGTTTTGTCTTTGGCTTTGTCTTTGGCCTTTTTGTCCGACTTGGCCTTCGACTTTTCCTTCGTTTTTTTCTGGCTGGGGATCTTGGGCGTGTCTTCGCGGTCTTTGGGCGACAACAGCGTGCCACGGCAGTTGGCATGGCCACACCAGCAGGGGTACTCGGCTTTCAGCTTCTTGGTGTAGGGCTCGTCAATGATCAAGCCGTAGTCGTAACTCAGCTCTTCGCCAGCCTTGATGTTGCGCAGGGCCTTGATGAAGATGCGTTCGTTTTCTTCGTCGGCTTCGCAATTGGGGTTGCAGCTGTGGTTGATCCAGCGTGACGAGTTGCCGCCGTGCAAGGCATCAATGACCCTGTCCTCGTTCACATGGAAATAAAAGGTGTGGTTGGGGTCTTTGGGGTCGTGCGGGTGGCGCTCTTGTGCCTCGTCCCAGCTGATGATCTCACCCACGTACTCGATCAAGGTTTCGCCCTCGGCCAAGTTTTGCAATGCAAACACGCCCTTGCCATGCACGCCAGAGCGGCGAACTTGGATGCGTTTGCCAGCGGAATTGGCGCTGGCATTTTTGGCTGCGGTCTTGGGAGAAAAAACGGAGGTTTTGGCCACGGCGTGAAAAATTTGTTATGGTGAATTCATGTGGGCGTGCGCGCGAGCGTGCCCGGGCGCGTGCGCACACGCGAGACAACGGATTGTAATGACATGAAGACATTGGTAATTGCAGAGAAGCCTTCAGTGGCTCAAGACATCGTCAAAGCCTTGACGCCGACCTCCGGCAAATTCGAGAAGCACGACGACCATTTCGAGAACGACACCTACGTCGTCACCAGTGCCGTGGGCCATTTGGTGGAGATCCAAGCGCCCGAAGCGTATGACGTGAAGCGGGGCAAGTGGAGCTTTGCCAATTTGCCCGTGATTCCCCCGCACTTTGAGCTCAAGCCGGTCGACAAAACCAAGAGCCGCTTGAATGCCGTGGTGAAACAGGCCAAGCGCAAAGATGTGAACGCCTTGATCAATGCTTGTGACGCGGGCCGCGAAGGGGAGTTGATCTTTCGCTTGATTGAGCAATACGCCGGCGGCGCCAAATCGCTCGACAAACCGGTGCAGCGCTTGTGGCTGCAATCCATGACGCCACAGGCCATTCGCGATGGTTTTGATCACTTGCGCAGCAACCACCAGATGCAGGGCTTGGCCGATGCCGCGCGCAGCCGCTCTGAGGCTGACTGGTTGGTGGGCATCAATGGCACCCGCGCCATGACCGCCTTCAACTCGCGCGATGGTGGCTTTTTCTTGACCACCGTGGGGCGCGTGCAAACGCCGACGCTGGCCGTGGTGGTCGAGCGCGAAGAACAAATTCGCAAGTTTGTGAGCCGTGACTATTGGGAGATTCATGCCGAGTTTGCCGCCGCTGCCGGCACCTACCCCGGCAAGTGGTTTGACCCCGGTTGGAAGAAAGAGGAAGACGGCGAGAAGAAAGCCGACCGCCGTTGGAGCGCCGCTGAAGCGCAAGCCATTGTCGATGCCGTGCGTGGCAAAACCGCCAGCGTCACCGAAGAAGCCACGCCCACAACTCAGGCCAGCCCAGGCTTGTTTGACCTGACCAGTTTGCAACGCGAAGCCAACGGCAAATTTGGTTTTTCGGCCAAGACCACCTTGGCTTTGGCGCAAAGTCTGTACGAGCGCCACAAGGCCCTGACCTACCCGCGAACCGACTCGCGTCACCTGCCCGAAGACTATGTGCCCGTGGCCAAGCAAACCTTTGAAATGCTGGCCGACAGCAGCATGAAGCACCTGGCGCCGCATGCGCTCACTGCTTTGAACAACAACTACGTGCGCAAAATTCCGCGTGTGTTCGACAACAAAAAAGTGTCCGATCACTTCGCCATCATCCCCACACTGCAAGCGCCCAGCGGCCTGTCCGAGGCCGAGCAAAAACTCTACGACTTGGTGGTGCGCCGTTTCATGGCCGTGTTCTTCCCCAGCGCCGAGTACCAAGTGACCACCCGCATCAGCGTGGCGGCGGGCCACAGCTTCAAAACCGTGGGCAAGGTCTTGGTCAAACCCGGTTGGCTGGCCATTTATGGCAAAGAAGCCGCAGAAGAAGTGGCCGATGCCAAAGACGGAGACAAAGGCCAGAACCTGGTGCCTGTGCAAGCGGGTGAAAAGGTCGGCGTGGAATCGGTCGAGGCCAAAGGGCTGAAAACGCGGCCACCCGCACGCTATTCAGAAGCCACCTTGTTGGGTGCCATGGAAGGCGCTGGCAAGATGGTGGACGACGACGAATTGCGCGAGGCCATGCAAGAAAAAGGCCTGGGCACACCCGCCACACGCGCCGCCATCATTGAAGGCTTGATCAACGAGAAATACATGCTGCGTGAAGGTCGCGAGATGATCCCGACCGCCAAAGCCTTTCAGTTGATGACGCTGTTGCGCGGCTTGCAGGTGGAAGAACTCTCCAAGCCCGAATTGACGGGCGAGTGGGAATACAAATTGGCGCAAATGGAGCAAGGCAAATTGAGCCGCGCCACTTTCATGGCAGAAATTGCCGCCATGACCGAGCACATCGTCAAGAAGGCCAAAGAGTACGACCGTGACACCGTGCCCGGCGATTACGCCACCTTGAGCGCGCCTTGCCCCAATTGCGGCGGCGTGGTCAAAGAAAACTACCGCCGATACGCTTGCACCGGCGTGAATGGTGCCTCTGAGGGTTGCGGCTTTTCGTTTGGCAAGTCACCCGCAGGGCGCACTTTTGAGCCCGCAGAAGTCGAGCAATTCATGCGCGACAAAAAGATTGGCCCTTTGGATGGCTTCCGCTCCAAAGCCGGCTGGCCTTTCGTGGCCGAGATGGCCCTGAAGTTCAACGAAGAAGAGAAAAACTGGAAGCTCGAATTCGACTTTGGCGATGACAAGAAAAACGAAGACAGCGGTGAGATTGTTGAGCTCACCGACGAGTCGTTGGGGGTGTGTCCCAAATGCGGCAGCCCGGTGCACGAGCATGGCAGCAACTACGTTTGCAGCAAAGCCGTGCCCACCCATGCGCAAGCCACGCCCAGCTGTGATTTCAAAACCGGCAAGATCATCTTGCAGCAACCGGTGGAGCGCGAACAGATGGTCAAACTGCTGACGGCTGGCAAGACCGATTTGCTCGACAAATTCATCAGCAACCGCACACGCCGCAGCTTCAAGGCCATGCTGGCTTGGAACCCCGAAGAAGGCAAAGTGACCTTTGAATTTGAGCAGCGCGAAGGCGGTAAAAAATACCCGCCTCGCAAAACCGCCGCCAAGAAGACCCCGTTCGGCAAAGTGGCGGCCAAGAAAACCACGACCGCCAAAACCCCTGCCGCCAAAAAAGTGGCCAAGGCCGCTGCACCCAAAGCCCCTCGCAAGGCCGCTGTGGGCACCTTGAAGCCCAGCGCTTCATTGGCGGCAGTGATCGGTGACGGCACCTATGCGCGCACCGAAGTGGTGAAGAAAATTTGGGACTACATCAAGGCCAACAACTTGCAAGACCCTGCGGACAAGCGCTCCATCAAAGCCGACAGCAAGCTGCAGGCGGTGTTTGGCAAAGACCAAGCCACCATGTTTGAGTTGGCGGGCATCATTGGCAAGCACCTGAGTGCTTGAGGTCGGTCACGCTTGTGCCCCGACACTTCGGTGAATGCAGTTCATGCTTTTTGCTTTAGCATGGCGCTTGATGTTTTTCGTGGGTGAATTAACTTTAGGAGACTTGGGATGAAAAAGACAATGTGGATGGTGCTGCCTTTCGTGTTGGCCGCAAGCCAAACGGCACAGGCGCAATCGGGCGAGTTCAATATGATTTGCTCAGCCCAAGCGGCTTGGTGCAACATCTTGGCCGTCACCTTCGAGAAAAGTCAGGGCGTCAAAGTCAACATGACACTCAAAGGCTCTGGCGAAGCCATTGCCCAGATCATGGCCGAGCGCGCCAACCCCAAGACCGATCTTTGGTTTGGCGGCACAGGCGATCCGCACTTGCAAGCGGCTGAACAGGGTTTGTCGCAAGAGTACAAATCACCCACCTTGCCCAAGCTGCATGACTGGGCGCAAAAACAGGCTGAGCAGTCGGGCTTTCGTACTGTCGGCATTTATTCGGGCCCATTGGGATTTGGTTACAACAGCGAGCTGATCGCCAAGAAGAAACTGCCGATTCCCAAGACCTGGGGCGATCTGCTCAAGCCTGAGTACAAAGGCGAAATCCAGTCCGCCAACCCCGCCTCCAGTGGCACTGCCTACACCATGATCGCGACTTTGGTGCAGCTCATGGGCGAAGAAAAAGCCTTTGACTACCTGAAGAAATTGCACGGCAATATTGCCACCTACACACGCTCAGGCACAGGCCCGATCAAAGCTGTGGCGCGTGGCGAGGCCACGGTCTCCATCAGCTTTGTGCACGACGGGCCCGGCGAAAAAGCCCAGGGCTTCCCACTCGAAACGATCACCCCAGCTGACGGCACGGGCGCTGAAATCGGCTCGATGTCCATCGTCAAAGGCGCACGCAACATGGATGCGGCCAAGAAGTTCTATGAGTGGGCATTGACCCCTTCGGCGCAAGCCTTGGGCGCCGCCACGCTGCAGTTCCAGTTGCCCTCGAACAAAGAGACCAAGGTCGACCCGCGTGTCCCCGACTTCCGAAAAATCAAGATGATCAACTACGACTACGCCAAGTACGGCCAGACCGCAGAGCGCCGTCGTCTGATCCAGCGTTGGGAGAAAGAGGTCAACAGCTTGTCTCGCTGAACTGCAGGGCTGAGCCATGAAGTGCGCGTGCAGAAAGCACCCTGATGACCGTTGTTAACCGCTTGCTGCACCCTTTGATGGGCTGGGTGGTGCTGGGCTTGTTGGCCTTTGCATTCTTGCCTTGGTACTTTCTGCAATCGCAATCGTTGGCCGATGCATTGTGGAACAGTTGGGCCACTGAAAGCGCTGGCAGTGGCTGGTTCCAAGCCCTGCGCCACGGCCGCCCGTGGTTGTGGTCGGGGCTGGCCGGCTTGGCCATTTCGGGTGCTGCGCTGTTGTTGCCCCCCAGCCGTCAACAGGGTCGCTGGCTGATTGTCGGCGCCCTGCTGGGCTTGTTGGGCTTGCTTGCGAGTGGCTTTTCGATTGGCGCCATCGGTTGGGTCTTCGCCACTTTTGAAGGTTGGTGGGGGCCGTTAGAGAAGGGTCAATTCGGCATGGGCTTGGGCGGCGCACTGGTCCTGCTGAGCTTGGTCGTGTTGCTCGGGGTCGGGGTGGCTCGGCTGGGTTATTTCCGCTCCGATGTTTTCGTGTCCTCTGCGGTGCTGCTGTGTGTGGCCCTGCTGGCGCTGTTTGTGGTGTATCCGGTGTCGCGCTCTTTGGTGTCGGCGTTTTATGACGACATGGGGCTGTTTGCACCCAGTGCACTGGTGGAACGCTTGGCCACCGAACGTATTTGGGGACTGGGTTGTGTGTGGCAACAGACCCGTTGTGGTGTGGCGTGGAACACGCTTTACTTGGCCCTGCTGACCGCCGCTGGAACCACCATCATGGGCACCTTGATGGCGCTGTGGGCCGAGCGGGGGCAGACCCGATTCGCACGTCCTCTGAATGTGTTGGCGATGTTGCCCATCATCATTCCTCCGTTTGTGGTGGGCTTGGGCCTGATCTTGCTGTTTGGCCGTGCGGGCTTGTACAACCAGTTCATGGAGTGGGCCTTTGACATTCCGCCAACGCGCTGGTTCTATGGTGTGTTTGGCGTTTGGTTGGCACAGATGTTCGCCTTCACCCCGATCGCTTTCATGATCATGCGCGGTGTGGTGCAAGGGGTCAGTCCTGCACTTGAAGAGGCGGCGCAGACTTTGCGAGCCAGCCGCTGGCGCACCTTCACCACCGTCACCTTGCCATTGCTCAAGCCGGGCTTGGCCAATGCGTTTTTGGTGGGCTTCATTGAGAGCATGGCCGACTTTGGTAACCCAATCATCTTGGGTGGCTCGTATGCGGTGTTGTCGACCGAAATCTTCTTTGCCATCGTGGGGGCATCGCTCGACCCCGGCATGGCAGCGGCACTGGCCTTCATCCTCAGTGTGTTTGCCTTGACGGTCTTTTTTGTCCAACGCGGCTTGCTCGGGCGCAGCAGCTTTACCACTGTGACCGGCAAAGGCGATGCCGGTGTGGCCATGCCCTTGCCGATGGGCGTGCGCAGGTTGTGCATGGGAGTGGCGGGGCCTTGGTTGGTCTTCACATTGGTGGTTTATCTGTTTGCCTTCCTTGGCGGTTTCGTCAAAGTGTGGGGCCGCGATTACACCTTGACCTTGAACCATTTCCGCGTGGCCTTTGATTTGCAGTGGACCGAGCACGGCTTGCAGTGGGCGGGCACCGCATGGAATTCGCTCTTCACAACGGCCACGCTGGCGGCTATGGCGGCACCCGTCTGCACCGCTTTGGGCTTGCTCATGGCGTGGTTGCTGGCGCGCACGGAATTTCGTGGCAAGGCCAGTTTTGAATTTGCCGCACTGCTGACCTTTGCCATCCCCGGCACTGTGCTCGGGGTGAGCTACATCTTGGCTTTCAATGTGCCACCGGTCGAGCTCACAGGCACCGGTCTCATCATCGTGCTGTGTTTTGTGTTTCGAAATTTGCCAGTGGGGGTGCGCGCTGGCACGGCGGCTTTCAAGCAACTCGATGGCTCACTCGATGAAGCGTCTCAGATGCTCGGCGCCAGCACCTTGACGACCTTGCGCCGTGTGGTGTTGCCTCTATTGAAGCCGGCTTTGGTGGCCGCCTTGACCTACAGCTTTGTGCGTTCCATGACCACTGTGTCGGCGGTTATTTTTTTGGTGTCGGCCAAATACGAATTGGCCACCACCTACATCATCGGTCGCGTGGGCAATGGTGACTATGGCGTTGCGCTGGCCTATTGCACGGTGTTGATTGTGTTCATGTCTGCCATCACTTGGCTGCTGCAAAAAGCGGTGGGTGAGCGGCAACTGGGGCGCCGCGCCCCGGCCCCCCACTGAGGAGTTGATTGGTGTCATCTTTGCAACCCGGTATTGAGTTCAGGCAAGTCACCAAGCGCTACAGCCCCAACGGGCCGCTGGTGGTCAAAGGCATCGACTTTGTGGTGCCCAAGGGCACCCTCACCACCATCTTGGGCCCCAGTGGCTGCGGCAAGACCACCACGTTGCGCATGATCGCCGGTCTGGAAAGCCCCAGCGGCGGTCAGATCCTGATCAATGGCAAAGACGTGACCCAACTTGGCCCCAACGAGCGCCAGGTGAGCATGGTGTTTCAAAGCTACGCTTTGTTTCCCCACATGACGGTCTTGCAAAACGTGAGCTATGGGCTGGAGGTTTCGGGTGTGCCACGCACCCAAATTCGCGACCGTGCGCAAACCGCCTTGTCAACGGTGGGCTTGCAAGGCATGGACGAGCGCTATCCCAGCGAGTTGTCGGGCGGACAACAACAACGGGTGGCGGTGGCACGTGCCTTGGTCATTGAGCCGGCGGTGCTGTTGTTCGATGAGCCCTTGTCAAATTTGGATGCCCGGTTGCGCCGCAGCATGCGCGAAGAAATTCGCACCCTGCAACAACGCTTGGGTTTGACCGTGGCCTATGTCACCCACGACCAAAGCGAGGCTTTGGCCGTGAGCGACCAGATCATTGTGATGGAGTCTGGTCTCATTGCACAGGCCGGAACGCCACAAGGCTTGTACGAACAACCGACCAGTGCTTTTGTTGCTGGTTTCATGGGTGAAGCCATGTTGTTTGATGGTGAAAGCCGGGCTGACGGCAGTGTCCAAGTCGGGCCGCTGATTTTCTTTCCACGCAACCGTTTGGACAGTGGCCCCGTGAAGGCCGCGATTCGACCTGAGGCCTGGCGCATCACCTCGCGTGCAGAGGCTTCGCTCGGCGGGCCCTTGGTGAAGCAGGCGTATCTCGGTTCTTTTCAAGAGTTGACCATCGACACGGTGCTTGGCCCGGTCTTTGTGGTGACACCGCAAGTGGAGAGGCAATGGGTGGTGGGCGAAGAGCTCGGACTGGCTCTGGGTGAACATGGCGTGACGGTGGTGGCAGCATGAAACGTGAAACAGTGGTGTTTGATTTGGGCGGTGTGGTGTTCAACTGGGAGCCGCTGCGTTTGATGCGCGAGGTCTTTCCGACACGGGTACAAGATGACGCTGGGGCAGCCAAGCTGCTGTCCGAGGTGTTTCAAAATCACCAACCGCACGGTGACTGGGCGCAATGGGATCGTGGCTTGGTCAAGCCTGATGCCTTGGCTGAGCGCATTGCCCAAAGGCTGGCCATGCAGGCCCCCGAAATTAAGGCGCTCATCGATGCCTTGGCACCTCACATGCGCGTAAAGCAAGAAACGATAGACCTGATTTTGGAGCTCAAGGCTGCCAATCACAGGTTGGTGTACCTGTCGAACATGCCCGAAGAACTGGCGCAGTGGATTGAACGCGACCACCCCTTTGCCGATTGGTTTGAGGACGGTGTTTTTTCTGCGCGCGTGAGTCTTGTCAAACCAGACGACGTGATTTATCGCTGCACCGAAGAGAAGTTGTCACTGTCAGGCCAAGCACCCGTGTTTGTCGACGACATGCAGCCCAACATCGATACCGCGCAACGAAACGGATGGCGCCCTATTCGCTTTGAGAATGCCCAGCAAGTCAGGGCGCGCTTGTGCGATTTGGGCTTGCTGGCCTGACTACGGTTCTAGCAACCGAAGCTTCACGGGCAAAGCCTCCAGCAGGGGCTTGAGCTGAGCCCAGTCTGCTGGGGGAGTGGCTGTGGCATCCACCGTCACCGGTGCATCGCCCTCGGCAATCACTTGGGGCCACTTTTCGGGGGTTGTTGGCAAGTTAGCGAAGACCCGCTCTGTCAGGCTTTGCACCACAGCGGCTGTCGCCAGCGTGCGCAATTCGGGCTTGTAAATTTTGCCGACATTGGTGACGGGCATGCGCTCCAGCAGCGTGATGGATTTGGGTTTGGCCGGTGCCTCGTCCACCCGTTCGGCGGTGAAGGCCAGCAAGGCTTCTGGACTCACCTGTTGGCCTGCTTTGAGTGTGGCAAAGGCCACTGGCAACTCGCCCGCGTAGGCATCGGGTGCGCCCACGGCGGCGCACAGTGCCACGGCGGGGTGCGCGCCCAGCGCGTCTTCAATCACCTTGGGGTCAATGTTGTGACCGCCGCGAATGATCAGGTCTTTGGCGCGTCCCGACAAATGCAAGCGGCCTTCGTTGTCGAGAAAGCCCACATCTCCTGTGATCAGCCAGCCGTCGGGTGTGAAGCTGCGTTGGGTTTCTTGGGCGTCCAAATAGCCAGAGAACAAGTTAGGGCCTTGGTACAGCACCATGCCCTTTTCATTCGGCGGCAAGTCCTGCGTGCTGGCTTGGTCGTCAGCGGTCAGCGCCACAACCCTCACCCGCGCATGCGGCAGCGGCCAGCCCACACAGCCTGCTGGCGCAGACAAGCCCGGTGGCGCCACGGTGCTCAAGCCTGCGGTCTCGGTCATGCCCAGACTCTCGTGAATAGCCAAGCCGAAGTGGCGCTCAAAGCGCAAGGCCAACTCGGGCGGCAAGGGCGCGGCACCGGTGCGCACCGCACGCAAGCGCGAAATGTTGGCCCCATCCAGGGGCACGCCTGCTAAAGCGGCCAACACGGTGGGCACGCCCGACATCAGGGTGCAACCGTGGTGCTCTACCAATCGCCAGTAGTTGTGTAAAACCTCTCGCTCGCGAAACAAAGCCGCGGTGGGAATGATCACGTGCATGCCGATCGCCAACGAACACAAGGCGCCGGGCAACACCCCGGCCACATGAAACAAGGGGTAACCATTGATCGTCACGTCGCTCGGCTGAAAGCCTTGCATGGTGGCATTGGCCCAAGCGGTGAACACCTGTGCGCCGTGGCTGTGCCTGGCCAATTTGGGCGCACCGGTGGTACCGCCGGTGTGGAAATAAGCGGCGATGTCTTGCGCACTGAACACCCGCCCGCTGAGCAACCGGTCTGCATTTTGCTGGTGGCGCAAAGTGTGGAAATCTTGCGCACCTTGGGGTAAGGGGCTTGGCAAAGCATGCCCATCAGGGTGAACCAGCAAGAGGGTTTTCAAGTGCGGTAATTTCGCCTGCAAGCGCATGGCCTTGGCCAGCATCTGGCTGTCGTCGTCCACGCCGTGGGCGATCAACACTTTGGCTTGGCTCGCCTGCAGCAGCGACAACAGTTTTTCTTCACTCAGCAGCGGGTTCAGGGGTTGCACGATGCCAGCGGCTTCGCCGCCCCACAAAGCCAAGTGGTAGGTCAGGCCGCCCGGCAACAAAATGGCCGTCACGTCTTGTGGCCCGACCTGAAGGCCGTGCAGTGCATTGGCTGTTTGGTGAATGCCTTGCAACAACTCGCGGTAAGTCCAACAAGTGGCAGCGCCGCCCGGCTGCGCGGTGTTCAAAAACGTCAGCGCAGCTTGGTCCGCGTGGGCCCGCGCGCTGGCGGCAATCAGTTCATAGGTGCTGGCCCAAGGCATGGCCTGGGCCAAA